>JAUWZC010000025.1 GCA_030615565.1 Desulfobacteraceae bacterium
ATGCCTTAGCAAAATAAAATTCGCAATACATTAAGATAATACTCTAGCCCTATAAGGGCAATATAGTCTCTCAAAAGTGATAATCGGGCACTAGATAAGGATTTGCGGGAGGATGGGCAAAAGTCGAGGTCAAAATATCGACCAGGATAGACGATCTACCCAGGATGTGACCAATTACATTGGCAGATAAGGGATAATTTGAGGATGATATAAGGGAAGCTTTCTCGAGGGAAATTTGAGGGAGCTCACAGGTGGCAAAAAAGAGGGTTAAGAAGAGTTATGATGGCGAAGTCTTTTTTTGCGTTTGGCAGATGAAATGCTAGAAGCGACTTGACCTGTATAATGAGCAACATCATGAACTGAGACGGAATAATAATTAGCTGCGTGGGTGTTAGCTGCAGCAGGGGATGTACCTGTTCGAATTAATTTGCGTGCATACATGACGGCTTTATAGAGGGACCGGTCTTTGATATAGTCCATATGGTGATAGGGTGCCATATAGGAACCTCCTCAAGAAAAAGTTTTGTTTACGCTCTTTGAGAGGTCCTGAATTGTTGGATGTGTGTAAACCTCTGTTGATGATAACTTCTTATGGCCAAGTAGGATCTGAACCTCCCTGATATTAGAGTATTTCAGGACCATGGTGGCATAGGTATGCCGTAAGGTATGGGGCATAACATGCTTATGGAGGATCCTGAGACATATCCTGGCGACAAGCTGTTCGACTCCATGGACTGACATGTGATCAAGTCCACCGGTGCCAGGGAAAAGAAAGGCAAGGGGAATAGGGGAAGCATTTGGAGGAACAATTTCTCTAACATACTCATTCAGCAAAAAACGAGCTATGGGGGGAATCGGCACGGGGCGGCCAATGCCTGTTTTTGAGATCGATCCCGGGATGTGTACCTCTACATACACACTATTTTCTTGTGTAAGATCGCGAAAGCGAAGGCGGCATACCTCACCAACACGCAAGCCACAATACATAAAGAGCGTAAGGATGGCAGCCTCTTTTTTTGAAAATTGACTAAGGGCGCCGTCAAGCTTCCTAAACTCAGTTGGAGTGATTATTTTTAACATCGAGCAACCTCCTTTCAAATAAGATCACGGGCATTGGGCGCCTTGGGGGCAGAAGAGCAACGGGTAATTTCTTGCCAATGTAGATACGTCTTGTCTTGCCGTTCTCTATCCAATAACCATACCAGTAGGGGCCGTCTTCAACTATGCCTTTTTTGGTTTCGCGAGACTTATATTCTTGCTTGATTCTGGTGATCTTAGAGATGTGTTTTGGATCCATAAGTGAATACCTCCATGGTTAAAAGTTTAAGCTACTTTTTAAGGATCTCTAAAATCTCATCAAAATAACTGTCAAAACAAAACAGTCTGTGTTCTAAAACATCCCTGATATCGATCAGTACCTCAATCTTGCGGAGTTCTAACCAGAGATCTCTTTTACCTGAGTGATTAGGGCTTGATATTACATCTTTAGCCTGGTCTAAAATCTCATCCTTTGTCCTTATCTCTTAACCTCCTTTCTTCTTCGCTTAGGTTGTCAATAATTTCCTCTACTTTTCTATTAATCTCTCCCAGAACATTATATAGTCGGCCTGCAGGCCCGGTTCCTGTCCTTCTCCTGGCTTCTTTCAAAATCATTTCTACGATTTCCTCTATCATCATCTACCTTCCTTTCAAACGGTAAACTCTAAGGTTTCAAAAAGTAGTCCTTCATCTCCTTTATAAGCAAGACAAAGAAGCCTGAATATTTCCTGTAACTGATGAGTTGTTATGGTTATGGTGGTTCCTTCCTCATCGATGAACATAACTGCTTTATCCTGGATAGATACTTTCATTTAATAACCTCCTTTCTAAAATTTAGATTTATCGCTCTCTATCCTTTCGACCTCCTCGAGACATTCTCGGTAGAACTGGCCTTTAATGGCCAGGTCCATCATTCTTTGAAGGTTAGGGGTGTCATTAGCTCTCATAACCTTCAGGCGTGATAGAACCAATTCCCTTGCTTTTACAATCCTTGTGCGCTCCGAAACTTTGTCGATAATCAGATGAGCGTAAAGGAATGCGTTCTTAGTGGTACTAAAGATAGGGTCGCCTCCTTTTGTCCTGGGCCAACCTTCAAAGTTAAGTGGTAATGTTTTCATAAAGGGCCTCCTTAATTCTTTGTAAAAATTTTACCCTACGGTTTAGATCGCTGCGAATCAGGAGCAGCTATTTGCTGTCGGTTGAATTTGCCTTGTTAGCCTTGCATTTGTTTATGTTTCTCACCAGACCTTTTACCGTCTTCCCATGCTTTAGTATTTTCTGCTGATGAGAAGATTGTAAAACTACAGTTTTTGCCATTGACTCCATTTAAAGCACAGTCAAGACCCATTTTATAGGCATACTCTTTTGACCGTTTTGGTCCTAAATTTTTAAAATACAACATTTGGTACCTCCTCTTAATGCAAGGTTAACTAATAGCAGATCTGCTTAGTAGGGTAAGATAAATCACCTGGCAACACCAAGATACTTCTCACGGACCTTCTTACCAACCCTATATTGAGCATATGCATATTGATAGTGGGGGCACTTAGTACAGTTAGGCTTCCCGCAGTGGACTTGTTTAATTTTGATATGAGCAGAATAAGTCAAATCTGACTTATTATCGACAACAGGAATGTGATCGCCTTCATGCTTTGGGTAGTTTCTAAAAAGGACACGGTCAACATCTTGATAGTCACTAGATCTCTTAGACAAAAAAAATACCTCCTTTCGGTTGTTTTGCCCACCAAGCCTGGCGTACCAATTCAAAGGGATTAACTGCGACAGCGCCGAGCGTCTTTGCCTTGTCCCGGATTCGGGAAGTAGTTAGATCATAATGTGCATTGCAGTCGGGGCCTAATTGGGCGATTTTACCTGTTTTTTTGGAGATAGCGGGAGTCTGATACCATGCTCGCTTCAAACCTAACTCCTTAGCGAAAGCGTGGAGTTCGTCCGCACTCTCTGTGCTAACCATATGACCAATAGAATCAAGTAGAATCATTGAATCATAAATCTCTTTTAATTGCCCAGGCAGGTGGCTCAAATATCCACATCTGACCAGGGATATAATTAGCCTGAATACAAAGGTGGCAAACCTGGCAAAAAGCGACCAGGTTAAACCATAAACAATTACTTTTCTCCATGTCCAGGTGATGGACGGTAAGGTACCTACCAGGTACCGATCTGGATCCGCAATTCTCACACCTGAAAAAAACGGTCTCTTTAATCAATAAAGAGATTTCCCTCCAGGCGACTGGATAGGTACCTTTTTCAGATTTCCAGGGAGACATTGCTTTCAATTATAGACCTCCTTAAGGTTTGAGGTTCTTTTAATAGGGAGGTTAGGGATTAAAATTTAAGCTCCAAAAAAAATTATAGGGTGGGTGGGTGGATTTTTCTTGGAGCGTTCAACTCCTTTCTGTAAAGTGTCCCATTGCTCCCCATGGTGACTGCAATTTATACAAACATACCTTCGCAATCTAACTGTTCCCTTAGAAAGCTGTTTGTCGGTAATAGCTGATACAAAATAGCCGCATATCTGACAAATCATTTTATTTCACGTCCTTCCTTTAAATTCCTATTGAAAATAGTGAATGTATGTAATACATGCCGTTAAATTCCTATATACCAATAGGCATTTACCGTGTCAAGAGAAAAATCAAGGGGTTAGAAAATAGGCATTTACAGTGATGGGGTTTGCAAAGGAAGGGTGTTAGGAATTAGAAGTTTATGGCTAAAAATTCCTATTTGTAATTAATCAGGCTAAAGGACAGAGGAGAAAGAGGGTCAAAAGAGACTGCCTTTAGCCTAGAAAATTAATCGTAGCCAACATCGAGACCGTAGACATTCCTGCCGTGGATAGACTTAGACTTTCTCGGAGCGATTGGCGGAATGGTTGGAGGACCCTCAGCGATTATATATTGCTGCACATAGTAGTTAAAACCACTTATGGGCGGATATACATCCCTGGCAGCCATGTTCCATTCATCCTGGGTACCGGAGTATAGAGCCTGCCACGCGGAAACGGCGGCTGCCATTGTCGTTCGCACTGTGAGTTGATCGGCTGTTTTAGGGTTTGTGGGCCTAAAAAAACCTCTCATGTAGTTCCTACCCTTCCAGATAGAAGCAGTAAGAAGGTTATAGGCGGTGCCACTGGCGTCAATACTAAGAAAAGGACCTGTTACTAGTGCCATTATTTTTTCACCTCCTTTCGATCGTTAATAAACTGTTCAAACCGGCTTTCTAACCGGCTTAATCTAGACTCTATGCGGGGCCATACTAAAAAGATAGCAAAAAGATTAAAAATAAGCAAGTAAGGTTCGATTGATTGCGGCATATGGATCTCCCTGGTACGAGGTTAATACCCAATGTCCTGCTTTCAGAGGCCGGTCTTGCGTCTATAGATATGATAAACATACAGCTCAGGCATAACATAAACCTTATAGTTAGCCTTAATTACATCATGATAGTATGCATTGTCAACGCCAAGAAAACCGTCTTTGAACCTGCCGGCGTCTTTCCATGCTTGTTTATGCGTTAATATAAAAAATCCGCTAAATGGAGAGTCCTTGATTGTCATCTCGTGTACCCTGTCTTTATATACCTCGTATAGAGACTTTGCAGTCCCAATATGTTTTTTAATATCATCGTTAGGGCAGCTGCCCGCTTGCTGGTGACTGTTAGAAATACGATTGGTCACGCACGTTATAAACCCTGCGCTGTGGCTAACCCGGGTGATTGTTTTCTGACAGATTGCATACCAATCAGGGTTACATAGCAAGATATCATGGTCTAAAAAAAGGACCCAATCAGCGACTGTTTGCATCGCCCTATTGTAGGCAAAGCCGAGATGTTTGCCAGGTTCGTAAGGTATTCGAACGTCAATGAATGGCTCTGATTGATTCATATAGACTTAGGTATTTATTAGAGATAAGAGCAACGTTGTTATTTTCCAGGATATACGGTCTTAGATTCCTGGTGGGGTCGTACTTTGTAAGCTCAGCGGCCAAATCTTCAGTTGAGTATGTTAATGCGCGATTGCGGCCTGAGCAATTGTTTTTCCGCAGGTCTTTAATATTCTCCCGGGTGACAATACCATCTGAAAGGCCTCGATTCAAGACAATTACATTTTTGCCACAGGATAAGGATTCGTAGCACCCGCGCCCGGCGGTTATGACTAAATCTGACCATAAGATAGCATGGAGAGGGTCTATATTTTGGCCTGACATGATGTGAAGGGACCATGGAATGCATGTAGCTTTCACAAGGGCTTTATTAGCCCTGCGGTTGTTTAGATAAAGGATGTTCTGTAAAGTCTTATGTACAGGCGAATAAGAAAAATAATCAGTGTCAATTGGATTGCGTATAACATGAGAGTCAAATCCAATGCGTTTAATATGTTCCTGTACCTCTTCAGAAACAGCTACATAGGCGTCTGCTCCTGAGATTGGCTTCTCAAGATTAGGGATAATGCCGTGAGAAGTGAATATTCTGACATTGATATCCCAGCGGGATATCCCTGTGAGACATGAGTTATGATTGATCAAAGCCAGGTCGTAATGTTTATTCCTGTTAAAAGAAGATGAGGTTAGGGTGTTTTTCAGAGTTGTGAAAATGTCAACGTTATGGTTTTTTGAAAGGTGACTGAGTATAGTCAAAACCCATGTTTCAGAGCCTGCACGGAAGTCAAGAGAATGGTTGGTTAATAAAATATTCATTGTTTGTGGGCTGACCTATGAGCTGCATCGATGCGGGAAATAATTTTATCAAACCAGTAAATTTTATATGCGTCGTTAAAGACGGACCTGATGAAAGCAATATCACCGCAGGATCTCCTTCCAAATTCTTTAATGTGTTTCTGATAAACTGGATTAGACACGCAAAAACAGCTTGTGCCTATGGATCCCAGGATAGGTTTTTTTCTCCAGACATCTGGTGTGGGAAAGATATGTGCCTCTGTTTGCATTTTGACCATTATTACATCAGGGGACTCCCTGGCGACAATTTGTTTAATGAGACTAATAAAATTTGGCTCGATGAGGTAATCGTCATCGTCCAGGAGATAGACATAGTCGCCCTTGACTCGCTGCCTGTTGACATAAAACTGCTGATTTGCCCAGGAGATCCCCCTGCCAACCTCATCAAATATGAGAATATGTTCAAAATCTTTATCTGACTGCTGCAAGACAGAGGCGCGGCACCTCTCAAGCGGCTCAGGACGTTTGCAGCATCTTGTAACAAAACTCATAAAAGGCATAGCTAACTAGCTTTTCATAGCTTGTTAATAATATTCAAAAGCCTGTTTTTAGCGTCGTCCGGGTCGAATTGCGTTAGCGCAAACAGGCCTGATTCGACCTGCTCGATATAAAATTTCCTGTCATCAATAAGCCGCAAGGCTAATTTTTGGGCCAGGGGAATTTCTTTTATGGGGTCGACGGTTAATTGAGGCCACAAAATTTTATTAGTTTGATTCCTGTTTGAGCCAATGGTGGGAATGCCCAGGGCGGCCATGTCGAGAGGAAATCTGCCATATGTGTATAAGGTGTCGAGATGGATAGCAAGATATGCACGAGAGTATTTATGGATATAATCATGCCATTCAAGATAGGGAAAATGATCAACATTTTTAACACCAAGAAGATCTATAAGCTCCTGAGAATCTGATCGAAGACCAGGACAAAGTATCTTTGCGCCTGGGATCTTAGAAGCTATCACAAGACCAGAAAGGCCATTTCTGCCGCTGCCAGGGCTGTGTTGAAGGGCAATAACTGGATTCTCCGGTTTTTTCTTCCTGGGGTGAGTCCTGTGTGGCGCAAAAAACTCACTATAAAAAGGAAGGCCGATCCAGTGCACTGGTTTGTTTGTCAACTGCGAATAGCAAGGGGCTGCCCAATTGATAAGAATCCCGTATAAATCACAAGACCTGGCAGCACGAATCATCATAAGCAGGTTTTTGGCAGAGAAGGTGCTGATATCAGATACGGATCCCTCTGCGATCGCAACAAGAAATGGATGAGGGCAGTTTTTTTTAATCTCACAGGTAAGGTTGTACATGGTGGTATTTTGATTGATAAGGATAACGTTATAGGTATTGAGGGCGGCCCAAATTTTAGGGCTGCCTGACACGCCGCTGAGATGGTCGGCGTCTAAGGCAAGGGCCCATGATTCAATGCAATGTGCCTTTGAAGTCCATTTCGGGTTTAGGGTGACGGAACGATCTGCATGACTGATAAAGGCAAATTTCATTAGTTAGGTACCTGACAGTGACTTGAGTGTCGAACCGGCTTTTTTAAAAACCTGGGCAGGGGTGATTGATTTCATACAGTCGGTTTTTTTGCATAAGTAATTACCGCAAGGACTGCATTCAACCCTGGACTCAATAACAGGAGTGCCGTGGTTTTTGGGAAGGATATAGCTGGCTGCTGTTGGGCCCCATAATGATAGTGTAGGGATATCAAGGTGATGAGCTATGTGCATTATGGCAGAGTCAATACAGATGACTAAATTGGATGTTTTAATAAGCGAAGCAACCTGGAGCCAATCATAGGTACCTACACCGTTAATTATATCTTTTTCGTCAAGTGATTCTTGCCCACGGCCACCGAATAAGGTGAATGAGGGGGAGTGCCTCGAGCGAAGAAGGTTAATAAGGTTAAGCGTGTGATCCCACGGCCAGGTCTTGGAGTTTGGCTCACCGCTCCTGGTGTGTAATGATATTCTCAGGGTAGGTTTTTTACCATTTAAAGATAACCATTGTTGGTCTGCCCACTCCAAAGACTCTTTTGATAGATTAAGTTTTGCTCGAGGAAAAGAGGGATCTATGCCGGCAAGGCTTGCATATACCCCGCGCTTGCCAAAAGGGGGGTAATTAGAATCTAGCTGGCTTATTCTCGAGAAGTCGATTGAGGGTATACCTGATTCTACAAGCTTTGCCTTGGTGCCTGTAAGGATCTCATTAAAGTTGGGAAAACAGGAGATGATCGCTAAACGATCTTGCCTGCATGAGATATAGATCTTTTTATCAGGATATTTTGAGTGAACCTCGGAGATCACATTGCCCTGGTTAATGTAATCTCCGAGCCCGCCTTCAAAGCTGTAAAGTATAGTCTTGGATCTGATCAGTAATTTCTTTGCAGCGTCATAAAGTGCCAGGACTGTAATGTTTGTGCCCGCTGCATCTGTGAGATAGGCCGGGCCTGGGAATGAAGGCTGGGAGACATGGTGTTTACCTAAATCAATCTCTAATTCAAAGGGAAAATAGATAAAACTAATGTCCTTCCAGTGCGGCCTGTGAGCGAGTCGGGCAAGGTGACGCTTCGAGGAAATGTATTGATTTGGGGCAATCATTATGATTGAGCCTGTGGGTCTGTGGTAGATAATTGTCTGATAAGGTGCTGACATTTTAGATACATTCCTCCCAATCAAAGGTTAAAAGATCTCCTGCAGGGGGAGCATAAGGTAAAAAAGTAAAGTCGTAAAGCAATAAATCCCCTGCAGGCGGTTTGTAACAAGGAAGTAAGGGAGGCTCGCCCTTTAACTGCATAAAATAATTAAATCCGGTAAGGACACCTGGGGCGATTGAGCGCCAGGTGGCCTGAACGGAATCGGGCAGGGCCCGCCAGGCATTACAAAGAGTCTTCCAAGTCATCGCCTGGTTAATCTTGGATGGAGTCCAGTTAACCTGGTGATAAAAAAAGGCGCAAAAGACAGGGTGAACTTCTGCTCTTTTAAATACCGCAACCTTAGCCACCTGCCCACGGGCCTCTTCTGAAAATAATGGATCTTTTAAAATAGCCATTATGTATTACCTCATACCTCGGCAGGGCAACACCCGCCGTCAATCATCTCTTGTGTCCTGAGATCGTTAAACTGACCCCAATAATAACCTTCATAACCATCGCAGGCTATTTTCTTCTCGGCACAACGGATAGGATAGCAAAAGAAGCCATCCTCAACTATGCAGCTACACAGATTGCCTGAGCAACTTGCGCCTGAGCAAGTTGTTATTTCATCAAGAAATGTGCCGTCACACCTATAGCGAAGTACCTTTGGCTTAGGGATCACAAAACTGTCATAAGGCTTACAATAAGATTCAGGATCCTCGCAAGGCTCTGAATGCTTATAGATACCGAAGGCGGGCTCGTCGCCAATCCAATAATTGGGGGATTTAACGTTGCCGGTAACACTGTTTCCGCAGGCGTCGACAACCATTATTTGGCCCTTGCGACAAGCCGAGGGAGTTAAATTGATAGTGTTGACAGGACCATCTGTTTTTTCATTATCCAGTGAAAATCCTTCACCGGTTATAAACCAGGTAAAAGGGCCAACTCCCCCCTCTACATAAATTTCTGTTGGCTCATCGGGGTTAATTACATAGGGGTTATCAGGTGCATAGATAAATTGTTCACACCAAAAGGCTTCATTAAATTTATATGCTATGCCGCCCTCCGCGCCGTTAGCGTCCCTGAAACATAATTGACCTTCAGTGCCGCACTTTGGAGATAGCCACCCCTTGACTTTATCCCAGGACCCTGCACCTGAAGCAAGAGATATATCCCCACATGCGTCTAGAATTTCAAGCTGATAATGGGTGTTACAAATAACCTCGTCTAAATCCCCTCCAATAAGAAGTTTATAGTTCCCCGGAGGCACGCAGCCGGTGTGGAGGCATTTGTTAATACAAAAACGCATAAACAGATCATAGTAATTACATGTGTAGCCTTTAATTCGTTTAAACTCTAACCAGTAGCCTTTGCCGAGGCGGCTGTCACACAATGTGTCTTCAGGTATATTCCAGGGTAGGGATCGCCATGCAGAGGTACATTTTCTAAAACAAACACGGACTGCTCTCCGTGCTTGACCTATATCCAAAACATTAAAACCACGTTGAGTTAGGCGGTTCCCCCTTCTTGACTTGCCAACACGCTCCCATGGGTTAGAGTCCCCAGGCTGCCAGGCCTCCTGGAGAACCTGGCGGTAAACCTCACCAAAGTAAAGCTCATCGCCTGGATTCTCGAGCATTAAAGGGTCGCCCCACGGGGCAATTTGATTTTTGATTCAGGCCATCACTTACATCTCAATAGAGTTTTCCCAAAGCCCGTTAAAGTAATCACATAGATACTTAACCAGACTAAGATCATCAAAAAGTAAAGAAATATCATACCTGTTCGTAACGCTGCGACTAGTAAGGTTGTGTGAACCAGTGACGCAAAATTGTTTGTCGAAGATAAAAAGTTTTGCGTGCTGGGTGTCGCCTGAGTTGAGCGAACGAACATTAAAATTAGCCTCCTTAAACCGCCTTGTTGAGAACTTGTTGCAATGATAATTCGGCTTGTGAAGTTTAGGTTGATCTAAAATAAAATGTACGGATCCATATGATCTTACAAAATTCTTGAGCTCGAGGTAAATAAGGTTAGCTTTGTCTGATTTCTTGTAGAGGTTGAAATTAACTACGTAGCTGAGAATATCGATTGAAGAGCTCGAGGTTTTTATAAGCTTAAGAACCTGATTAGCATAATCGGAGGTTAGGAGCTGAAGCATAAGGAATTCCTAAATAGGCACCCCATAAACCCTGTCAAAAATTAAAGCATTGTATTGATCTCCTGCGTCATCGTCAAAGGCAATAATAAACATCTCGGTGGTTTCGTCCGGGGCACCAACCGAAAAGGTGCCGTCTGCAAGTGAGGCAATAGAGTCAAAGAACTCGCCTGTTGATCTGTTATATGACCGGATGGTGCGAATAACGGGACTGCCTTTTTCTTTAACGGTGCCTGTAAGCTTAAACGGATATGGTCTAAAATAGTAAAGCTCTGCGATGGAGTGCCGGTCGCCACCGTTATTAGCTGAGATGTCGATCATAAAGTAACGGTAAGGGGTAGTTTTAATATCACACACGAAGGTGCGTTTCTCACCCTGGGACCAGGTTAATTCATTAGCAACGGTGTCAATTATATCCCAATCTACATTATTGTTGCTGCCTTTCATTGTCCAGTTTTTTGGTGCGAAATTAACGGCCTGATCTGCCGCGAAGGTGATGTCATATTGAGACATGATGTAGGCATTGTCGGCACCTAAGTCAATTTTGAGCCATGCTTGAGCCTCTAAATCTGATATCCAGGCGAAGCCGCCTGCCTCGCTTCCGTCAAAACAACGATAGGCGTGGTTCCCTCCTGCCTGGGTGGAGGCAGACGCTACGTAGGGAAGAGGAAGGGCATTATCAGTCATATTATGTGGAGCGAAGTCAATCATTGCTTAGACCTAAAAATATATTAGTTAATCTTATCTCTCATCCATGCACTTACAAAAGCGTTAATGCTTGTTATAGGCTTTTTTTTAAGAATACCTATGAGACGCCAGTAAAGCTTATCAGAATTATTTAAATTTTTCCAGGCTTTAACTCCGGCTGCAAATTTGATCTGCCATGGAGAGGTCCACCAGGGATCCTTAAGACCTTCCTTACCATAGCGCCTGATGTACTGTTTACCCTTAACAACATAACAAATCCAGTATTTATAAACCGTGCCATGGAGCCTGATCCCGAGAGATAAAAGCATTTCCTTACTGATAGGAGGGGGGACCTCAGGGGCAAACTCGAAATTAAGAGGGAAAAGAACAAAGGTAAAGTTAAAATGAAGGGAAGTAGAACCAGGGGGAGAATAAAGATCAGAGAAATTAAAAGCCAGGTCGCACCATTGGAGATCAATAAAGTCAAAATGAAGAGATGTTGGCCCTGGCGGTGTATACGACATATACGGAATCCCTACTTGCGGTCAATGACCGCCGCAATTCCACCCCCCTACCCCCCTATAAGCTTTGGGGTGGTTTGTGGTAAGTCTGTGCTAAATTTGTACTAAATTTGTACAGATTTAGCAACGTGTTCGTGATAGGTTGCTCCGATTCTCGGTGGAGGTAACTTTCTATTTCCAGACGCGTTTAAAAGAAAAAACAAGCAAAAAGAAAAAAATTGGGCGCAAGCTTACCGCGGCCTGTTCTTGGTGCGAAGTCGATGGACGTTAAAGGGAGAGGTGGGTCTACACGGGGAGAACAGGGGAGTTCCCCTGGGGGGACGGACGGGTCTTCACGGCGAATATGAGTGGACGTGGGGTTTGCACGCTGAGAGATAAAAGGAGATAGAAAGTGGGAAATGAGAGTGAAGGGATAGCAAGGAAATTGGCCAAAGCGGGCAAGCGCCACGGGAACGTTGACCACGGAGGTGAAGGAAAAGGATGAAGCTGCCAAAAGCAGTTCGGTGGGAGGGGGGACGGCAGGGGGGACACCAGTGCAAGAGAGCAAGGAAGTGCCAAGAGAGCACCTGGGGGCCTGTCACAAGCTTTGCCCGTTTTTTTGCAAAGCTTGTGACAGGGCACCTCTTAAGGGTGGCTGGGTGGGGGTTGGGGCAGTTGGGGTGTGGCGTGATGTTTTGCACCTGATTACATAAGCCGTTTTATCAGCCCCGCTTCTTAGTGGGGATGATAAATATCTTGGCTTATGTAAGAAGTGCAAAAGGCATGACACACAATACCCTGCCCCCTGGTGGGTTGTGGCATACACACTGAAGCAATCTCCTGGCATTGCCTTTATACCTCGGGACGTCGAATTATCACCAACTAAAGTTAGCGAGCGTTCCTTTAAGCGGCACTGTGGCGGCAAAAGCTCTGGGGGTTAGGGGGCTCCGCCCAGAATTTTGCCGCCCCAGGGCCGCAATGATTACGCAGATTCCTTTTCCGTGTAACTATGCGTCTCCGCCTGACTACATCAATCGTCACGCAGATTCCCTCCAACATTGGCTTTTCCCTTTTCCACTTCAATCGACTTTTCCCCTGGGGCTGCCGAGATCTTCGGGCGGCCGCATGTCGCTTGCTTTCAAAAGCAAGCGACATGCGGCCGCCATCGATATCAATCGTCAATCGACCTTTCCTCAAGGCATTGGCATTTTCCTTTTTCCATTCAATCGACCTTTTCCCAAGGCATTGGCATTCTCTCCGGTCAAAGGCCAGGTGAGTCTCGTCTCTGAAAAGAGTCGAGTCTCAAACTGGCCGTCATTTTTTTTCCTCCTGGGTGGGTGGGTGGGGATTAGGGGCATGGGTGAATCTCATCTGAAGCTGGAACTTAGCGGGCATGTGAGGGACGAACATGGAACGAAGCAAGGAAAGAAGTGACACCAGAGCGAAGGAATGCGAAGCAAAACACTCCGAGGAATGGAGCGTAAAGCGAACGAGGGACGAAGTGAGTAGCGAAATGACACTGGTGTGTTTCCGAGCACGGGGAACCCGAAGGGTTGTCACCTCTGATGAAGTGAAGTGGCCGCTCAGCGAAGTTGAGTTTCAACCCGTGCACCGTTTCTTTGTCTTTAAAGGTAAGATGATCTCGGTCAATTAAAGCGAAGCGAATTGACGGAGATTATCTTACCGTTACATTAAAATGAGAATAGCAAAACCTCCGGACCAGGACGTTGATACTTTTCACGCTGCAGGCGGGAAAGGTAACAACGTCCTGTTGGGTGATGATAAGCACCATGACTGACTTACCCTCTCGGTCGGTGGCGTGGCGCTTGCTTCGCCTGCAAGCGACATGACACCGACAATCAATCCACGATTGGCTTTTCTCTCGAGTACATCCTTTTCCCGAAACTATCTACTTTTGAATTTCCCTCCAGCATTGGCTTTTCTCTTTTCCATCACTATCATCTCTCGATCAATCCTATTCGATCTGCATTCCTTTCCACTATCACCTTTCGATCAATTCTATTATTTTTCAATGGTTTGGATTTGCCGAACCTTTGAAGCTTTGGATTTGCCGAACCTTTTATTTGCCGAACCTTCAATGGTTATGCCAAAGATATCCCGAGCACAACCTTCTCTCTAACACATCCTTTTCCCAAAACCATCTACTTTTCTATTTCCTTCCAGGAGAAGCTTTTCCCGAAACCATCTACTTTTGTATTTTTCTCTAATATTGGCTTTCTCCCTTTTCCAGTCAATCGGTTTTTCCCTCAAGGACGCAATCTCTTTCCATTTCCTCATACTTTAGTCTGCAATCCCTCTCCATTCTATCTGCAATCCCTTTTCATCACACCTGTACTACCTTTCCATTTAAGCTGTTTGCAGTGCATCTGTAATACGTATCTAATCATATACTCTTTTTATACTTATACTTTTTCTGTCGCGGGATCTTGACGAATTTTTTTTGGGTCCTGCCCGGGTATGATATTGAAAGGATTCTTGAGAAAAATAGAGATCGTGATTTATAAAAATGGGCTGCCGGCGGATCTGGATCCGGCACTCAGCTGAGAGGGATATCCCCCGGGGAGTACTCCATTAAAAATTGACTTAAGTTATTGAAATGATTGAAATAGGGCATAGTTAGGTATGTCTAACAAAAAGATCTGGCCAGGTGAGTTAAGTTTGGGATCTAAAAAAAGTGAAATTTGACTCTAAAGGCAGATTCTGACACGAAATGACATATTTTGACATAATTAACCTCACTGATCAGTGGAAGTTAAAAAATTACTCATGGCCAAACCAGGCACCCTCCTGGAAGTGAAAAATATCTTCAGGATCGATCCACCGGCCGCCCCAAACGCCCCCCATCTTCTCCCATGCCTCACCTAAGGCATCATATGCCTTTCACCTGGTCCAGCAAAGCTCGCCATCTTTGACAATGACAAAGTCCATGGCCAGCCAGTCCTGGTGAAAGGATCGCTTTACATTACTTGTGCCGTTGGCACGTTTTTTGCGCTGTTCTGCTGCGGATCTTTTAAAGCAAGTGGGCAGCAATTTTATACCAATGTATTGAGCATAGACCGCTAGCCTGGAGATCATCTCATAAAATTTTATGCGCCTCTGCGTCTTAGAAATTCTTTTCAAAAAAAATAACCTCCTTAAATCACAATATCTTGTGTGCTTCCTGGAGCTCTGCATCACAATATCTTGTGATGATATATGTCAACTTTGATATAGGTCAAAATTGATAGAAATGGCAGGATAAAAAAAATAGAGGGCTTAAAACACAAGATATTGTGGTTCCTGGAGCTGCCGGCTGCACAAGATATTGTGGTGAGTTATGTCAACTTTGATATATGCCAAAATTAACAGAATTGACAAGGGAAAAATAAGGGTGTTATTTTGACCAGGTTAAACAAAAAAAGGGGGGAGGTGATCTTATGAATTGGGAACAGATACTTATAAATCTTTTCTTTCAGGTGCTGAAACACGTAAGCCCTGAGATAATAAAGGGACTCCAGGGTCCTATAGCTGACCTAAGGACAAAGGCGAAGGCGACAGAGAACCCATGGGATAATATCCTGGTAGAGATCCTGGCTGGGATATTCAGCGTAGAGGATTAACCATTTAAAATTAAAGGAGATTAAGAGATGGAAGCTGTCATCAAAGGGATGCCTATACTCTCGATTATCCAGGGGTTATCAAAATACCATGGTAAAAAATATTGTTATCCCTCACAAAAGAAAGTACTCGAGCTTTTAAAAAACCGGTTAGGGATTAAGATCTCAATAGCGACACTTAATAGGTACTTAAGGGTAATCGAAGATACAGGGTTGCTTAGAAGAATTAGGAGGCTCCGGAGGGATGATGTTAAGGGGATGATATTTCAGTCAACGATCTATATCATAACCTATAAGGGTTACACGCTACTACATAATATGGGCGCTATGGTGTGGAAGTACATTCAAAGGATATCTAAAAAAAAGAAGCCGGTTAACAAATCACCTGGCGTGATCAAATTTAATGGAGAGAAGCGAAAGTTTGTCTATAACAAGAACCCTGTTTAATAAAGAAGACCTGCCTGTCTATATTCATATATATTTTTACCTGCTTGCAATTCCGAAAAAGATACAATCAATATATCCACGAGATAAAGCTCTGAAACTGGCACGGAACGTGCAATTCCCTTATAAAAGATAAGAAGAACTGCCTATTATCACCGGTAGGATAAAATTGATGTGACCCGACACTGGCAAAATGTTGCCAGGATAAAAATAAGGGGGTCACTTCCTTGTTAAAAAGCAGTGATGCCTTAGCAAAATAAAATTCGCAATACATTAAGATAATACTCTAGCCCTATAAGGGCAATATAGTCTCTCAAAAGTGATAATCGGGCACTAGATAAGGATTTGCGGGAGGATGGGCAAAAGTCGAGGTCAAAATATCGA
>JAUWZC010000041.1 GCA_030615565.1 Desulfobacteraceae bacterium
CTGATTTTTTCACCTTAAGCTTGGCTTCAATGAGTTGTTTATGAGTAAGACGGAGCAAGTTAGCCAGTTTGTGAACCAGATAATCTTCATGTTTGTCAAGTTTTCCGTCAGCATACACAATGTCCCAAACTGTTTCAATGACCCGAATTTTTTCCTCCATCGAATAATTTTGGTTAATAAGATTCGTAAATTGCCATAAATCTATACTGCCTTTCAGTTCTTCGTTCGATGCTTCAAGAAGTGTGGTTGTATATTCATCAGATAAATCAAAATCCTTTTTTAGGATGGAGATAATATTTTCTCTTTCCAACGCACTGAACTCACCATCTATATTGGACATCTCAAGCAAAAGGGCACAGGTCGCTATACGGATATCGTGAGTCGTTTGTCTCCTCTGATTTGAAGAATTATCATGGCTGCTTTTGCCGAAAAACTTTTTTACAAGATCAATCATTTCTCGATTTCCTGGCAAGCTCAGAACTTATTAGTACACCCAGCTCGCCCAGTTGAGGAAAAGGATAATTCTGGATAACGTATAGAGACCTTATTTGGATTTTGACTGCTTGCTACATTGTCTACTGGAATATTACTGGAAGATTTCACAGATTACAAACCATATATTAAATAATTTTGGCTTTTCATTTTGTTGGCTTCAAAGGAGAATATTTACCATATGTTGCTGTGATTTGTCTCTCTATCTAATGAAGTCTTACTTTAACACTTAATACTTTGATCTTATACCCAAAAGTAGTATTATTTATATGTACTTTAATTGTGAAGGAATTATATTAGCAGTTATAGGTTGTAAAGGTTTTGCGCATGGAATCAATGAGATGAATTATTATCCTAAGAAATATGACATTATCGTTGTCGGGGCAGGTCATGCCGGCTGTGAAGCAGCCCTGGCCGCTGCCCGGATGGGATGCAGTGTTATGATTATGACCATAGACCTCGATGGAATAGCAAAAATGCCCTGCAGCCCTTCTATTGGAGGGGTGGCCAAGGGACAGTTGGTAAAAGAGATCGATGCCCTGGGTGGTGAGATGGCAAAGGTAACAGACAAAACTGCAATACAGTACCGGCTCTTAAATACCAAAAAGGGCCCGGCTGTTCAATCCTCACGCACCCAGAATGATAAAATCAGGTATCATATCACCATGAAAGAGGCACTAGAAAAGGAGTCTAACATAGATATTAAACAGGCCATGGTTGAAAAATTGGTAGTGGAGAATAATCACATTGTTGGGATTGAAGATCAAACAGGGTTTGGTTATCAGGCTACGGCAGTAATCTTAGCTACTGGAACATTTTTAAGCGGTTTGGTACATATCGGTTTTACCTCTATAAGGGCAGGTAGGGCAGGTGAGTTTGCATCCTATGGACTGCCCGATAATTTAAAAGAATTAGGATTTACACTTGGAAGAATGAAGACAGGAACTCCTGCACGATTAAAACAATCAACCATAGACTTTACCAGATTTGAAAGACAAGAAGGGGACGCGAATCCCAGACCATTTTCCCTTTTTACAAAAGAGATCAAAATCAACCAGATTCCTTGCTACATTGGCCATACTAATAAGAAAAGCCATCAGATCGTAAGAGACAATTTAGAGCGCTCAGCCCTATACGGAGGAAAAATTACTGGGGTTCCTGCACGGTATTGCCCCTCTATAGAAGATAAGATAGTGCGGTTTTCTGACAGGGATAAACACCAGATCATACTCGAACCTGAAGGAATAGATACAGAGGAGATTTATGCAAGTGGTTTGGGAAATAGCCTACCTATGGATATACAGATCCCTTTTGTGAGATCTGTTAAGGGATTGGAAGAGGCTGAGATCATGAGACCAGCTTATGCAATTGAATATGATTATGTAGACCCTTTGCAACTGTTTCCTACCCTTGAAACCAAACGTATAAAAGGGTTATTTATGGCTGGTCAGATCAATGGAACCAGTGGATATGAGGAGGCAGCCGGTCAAGGTATATGGGCAGGGATTAATGCTGCATCAAAGATTCAAAAGAGACCACCCTTCCTCCTTGATCGATCAGAGGCATATATGGCTGTTATGGTTGATGATCTGGTTACCAGAGGAACAGAAGAGCCTTACAGGATGTTTACCTCCAGGGCAGAATACAGACTCATCTTAAGAGAAGATAATGCAGAGCAGAGATTGATAGAAAAAGGTAATGAATTAGGCCTCATTGATGATGAAACGGTAAAAGAGATGAAAGAAAGACAGAAGGAGATCTCAGCAGAGGCTCATAGGATAAAAAACACCTTAGTATTTCCCTCAAAGAGGGTGAATGATTATCTGGTGAAGTCAGGATCAAGTCCAATAAAAAATGCAACCTCCTTGGGTCAAATCCTCAAAAGGCCGGAGTTAAGTTATCAAAATATTGCCACCTTAGATGAACACACTAAAAAGATAGACGAAAGCATTGCACATAAAGTTGAAATTGAGATAAAATACGAAGGATACATTCAGCGGCAACTAAATGAGGTTGAGAAATTCAAGAATCTGGAAAAGATAAAGATTCCACAAGAGTTTGACTATACCAAGGTCCATGGTCTTTCTAATGAATTAAGAGAAAAACTTCTCCTTATAAAACCTATCTCATTAGGCCAGGCATCAAGAATACCAGGTATTACGCCTGCTGCAATCTCTATCATTATGATCTATCTAAAGAAGGGTGGCTCATTGCAATAATGCTATCTTGAAACCTACCATTTTTTTCTACTCTCCCCTCAGTTATCAACTTTTCTATAGGCAATATTGGTGCTTAACTCATAAGTCCTGTAAGTCTCTGGCTTTCCTATATTAGTATGATTATTTTTAATGAAACCTAAAAGGTAACCGTTCACAGTTCAGAGGTTCACGCCTGCCCTCCCCGTCCCGAGACCGGTACGGGATCGGGAGGCGCGACTTGATGTAGGTTCCTGGCACGATCGTACTGAATGCTACGCCAGGAGTTTCTACGCAATGGGACAGGAAAGCCAGGTCTGGGCCAGGGGTTCAAGCCTGCCCTGGTGCGACATAACGTGCGCTTTAACATGGCTATTCTAGACACTATGCCCAGCGATTCTATGAAAAAGACTGCTAAACCAGGTCTGGGCCAGGGGTTAGAGAGCGATGAAGGTTGAACGGTGAACCCCGCCTGCCGTCCGGCGGGCAGGCGTGAACCTGACAACCTCCTGAGAAACTAAATGTGAAAAAGAGCATGAAGATGTCTTTTTTTACATCATGCCCTCTAACAGGGGGCCTCAGCGTGCCGCTTCAAACCCGCGCACACAGACAAAGGCCCTGTAAAACAATGACGAGTTGTCCCGCTTAGCGGGATTTGAAGCGGCCTACCGGCTCGTCTTTGTGAGGCCTGCCCTGGTGCGAGATTACATGAACATTATCCTGGTTAGTAAAGATTATAAGTACCATGAGTTCTAAATCCGATCCATGTAAGCCAGGTCTGGGCCAGGGGCATAGTAAAAAAAGACATTTCCATGCTCACCGTATAGTTTCTTTCATGTATAACCCTGGAGCGCCATTCGACCTTGAGTCGTTCGACCTAGAGGCCATTCGGCTCCGAGCAGTTCGGCCTTGAGCCGCTCGACCCTGAGCCCCTCGGCCTTGAGCTCGGGGCCGAAAGGCTCGCAGCCGAAGGGCTCACTGCCGAAAGGCCCACGGCCGAGGGGCTCTCGACAGGCTCATGGCCGAGAGGAAGCGTCGGGGTCATTTGCTAAGTCCCTCGATTCATAAATTCGATGACGTATTTATTTACTCGGGACTAAGTGCTGCCCGCGACGAGCTCGGCCGAGCCGAGTGAGCAATCGCAAATATTATACTCATTAGAATACGTTATAGTATTTGCGAATCGAAGCACTAAGTAGCTACAATTTTATTTTCTATAATTATACTGTAAATTGCTTTTTATAACTTATAAAGCTCGAAATCGAATATATAATTATCGCCACCCAAACAAAGCCAAATGAAATTGCATGTGTGTAGGTAAACAGTTCTTTGTAAAGAAGCACGCCCACGAGCAATTGGCCGGTGGGGGCGATATATTGTAAAAAGCCAACTGTCGAATATTGAATTCTCCGTGCACCATGGGCAAAGAGAAGTAAGGGTATTGCAGTTACCAAACCTGCTCCTGTTAGCAATATATCTGTCTGAAAACCAATAGAACCGAAAGCGCCTGATCCTTGAACACCCAAAGTGATAACATAAACAAGAGCAATGGGTGTTAGGATAGCTGCTTCGAATAACAAACCGACTATTGATCCAGCTCTGGCTGTTTTTCTGAGCAATCCATAGGTTCCAAATGTAAATGCAAGGGTAAAGGCGATCCATGGTACCCGACCATAGTGCAAAGTTAAAAAGAGCACACCAATAAACGCTAGCACTACTGAGATGATTTGCCATCGATATAAACGTTCCCGCAAAAAAACCATTCCCAGACAGACATTCACAAGTGGATTAATAAAATATCCCAGGCTTGCTTCAACAATCTGGTTTGTATTAACGGCCCAAATATACGTTAACCAGTTAGCACCAAGTAAAAAAGATGTGAATAGGAATCTGGGCACATTTGGATAGAAAGATATACTGGGGTTTGCCTCTTTCCATCGCCGCTGAACAGAGACCAAAAATAGTATAAATACCAACGACCAAACCACCCGATGTGCCAGAATCTGGGTTGAAGGTACATGTTTTAAGGCCTTCCAATATATCGGAAAAATTCCCCAGAGAAAAAATGCGCTGATAGTGGTTATTGTGCCTTTAGTAATGTTATCCATTCGCTACATAATAAATTATTGGTAACATTTTAGGTGTTTGAAAAAATTGATCCTATTTAAAGGGAATGATACCTTTTCTTTCGTTCCCTCCGGGGTGTAGGCCCTACAGGCCGGAGGCCAAGTCTCACGGACTGGTCTTTTCAGTGATTTATCTGTGGGAGTCCCGCTCGCCTCGCCTGAGCGGCTCGCGATGGCGGGCAGGCTTGCCCCCTTCCCGCTTCCGACGGGATTTCCCCCACAGATAAATCACTGAAAAGACAGCGTCCTCCGACTCGGCCGAGCCTCTCGGCCCTGAGCGCTCGAGGCCGAAGGGCTCGTCGCGGGCCGCCAGCCCCGTAGAGTAAGGGGTTCACTGACACTATGCTAAATGCTAATATTTCAGTTTGTTTAACTTCCCATGTGACTTCTTCCTCCAATACTCAACGGGGCCAGTCACTTCACAAAAGGCATCATTTCCTATTTGGCAAGTGCCGTCTTTCAAAGATTTAAATTATTATAATTATCGCGACAAAATCACAAATCATTTTTTGTCAAACCTTTCCACAGTTAATAACTATGCTGAAGGATTTTTGGGCACTGAATTCGGATATTAATGCTAGATATAGTATATAAATACTATTTTTTTACAACATACAGTATTTTTTTCTTGACAATCGGTGCTCTTTAGTCCATAGGAGAAAAAATTTAGCTCTCTTCATAGTCCCCCAATGAAAATAGGCACATTCTTTGCGTATTAATGTAAATTATTTAGCCTCATGTCAAAAATACAGCCCAAGCCCTTTTATTGCCTTGACAAAGTTAAAAAATACTGTAAATTACCATTCCCTAAAAAGCGCCTCAATAATTATTTGTAGCGTTTTAACGAAAAATTACAAACTAGGAGAAAAGTATTGTCCATAGAGATAGAAAAGCCTGTATTAAAAAAGGCCTGTATGGAAATGATTGAAACCATTCTTTTCTGTCTTCCCAATGCATTCAAGGGCACAATCTATCTAATTGGGAAACCACCAGATCTGATTGCAGAAAGGATCACCTCCGGAATAATTGACGATGGTAGAGGAAAGATTTCATGGGGTCTTCCGGTAAAATCCGGATACAATACTCCAGGTAAACCATGGGTTGAATACAGAGATCAGGATGGTCGCCCCCTTGAGGCCATGTGCTGGTGTGTTGAGAAACAGAAAAGCTGGACATCTGAAGATCCAGAAAAAGATGCTCGAAATCTCAGATTTCATGTTGAAGGAATAACGGAAGATTTCCACCATATGGAGCCGGTGCTTGTTCTCAAATCGGATCTTAAATTAGATATGCACTCCCCCCTTAAATATCCAAAGGATCATAAAGGAAATATCATATGGGTACACAATGACTACATTGTAGTTGCTGTCATCAAGATACATTTCCATCCCTTTACAATAAAGATCGGCAGTCATGAGACCAAGGTTATTAAAAAACTTTCGCGTTCTCTTGGAACCGAATTGCTGTCTTACCAATTACGCCAAGATTCTATGAGGACCATGGAACGGTTGGCAGCAGACAGGTTAAACGCATGTAATATACTTGCAGATTCCCTACGGAATGCCATCACAAAGTCAGGTCTGATTTTTTCTCTCGTTAAACAGGAAATAGGATACCTCAGGGATCAGTGGGAACAGGCATTGATAGAAGACCGGAAAGATAATAATATGAAAGTTGAGGCCATAAAGGACTTAAACGAAATGTTACCAAGCCTGGGCGAGGGATATGAAGATCTCAAGGAAGGCTTGGTTGATGCCCAAAATAAATTCTTGAAACTTTCTCTTCCACCAGAAAAAGGTGAGAATTGGGTTTGTATGCAGATAGAGGAGAGATGGAAAGACCTTCTTTATGAATGCCCACAGGATGATCATAAAAGGAGAGTAATTTGGGAGACCATTGATAAGTTGAAAAAGTCTCTTCGTTTTGGTCAGGACCCTGATATCATTGCCAATTATGATAAAATACCGGAGGAGCTTAAATGGGAATGGGTTAATCTCATATACAGAAACAATGATAGATTCGATGATTCAGCCCTTGATCGACTAATAAAAATACTGGCTAATCCCGTCCTTACTATACCATCTCGGGAAAAATCAAGGAAAACATTGACCCAACTCAAGGCCCTTGCACAGACTATGAGCCAGCTTGAACAAAATACAAATTTTCTCTTGGATAAGGTTCTTAATGGAGGTGAAAAAGGGCTGACTTCTAGGGTTTTAAAAAATATTACTTTGAATTCTGAAGCTCATGCCACATCCACAAATTCATCCATCCCTCTCTGACTGCCTCTGAACATCTGTCTGAGAAGGTTGTAGGTCCTATAAGCAAGCTCAGGATCATACTCAACCAGTCCAAATGCCTCTTTCCTTGCCTCAGATAGTATCTCTGCATCCCTCATAATGTTTGCAACCCTAAACTGGTAGAACCCTGATTGCCTCTCACCTAGAAATTCTCCTGGGCCCCTTATGGCAAGGTCTTCCTCGGCAATCTTGAATCCGTCTGTGGTTTTCTCTATAATTCTAAGCCTCTTCCTGGCCTCACCGGTTTTCCTGTACGAGGCCAAAAGCAGACACTTTGAGGGGTAAGCACTTCTTCCTACCCTTCCTCTAAGCTGATGAATTTGCGAGAGGCCAAACCTCTCGGCATTCTCAATCACCATAAGGGTAGCATTGATAATGTTTATACCCACCTCGATAACCGTAGTGGAAACCAGGATATCTATGGCACCTTCTTTAAATTCCTCCATTATCCCTTCCCTTTGATCCAGCGGTACCTTTCCATGGATCAAAGCTATATGTAAATCTGGAAAAATACCTCTGATCTTCTCAGCCATCTGTGTAGCATCTTTAAGGTCCATCTTTTCTGACTCCTCGATCAGAGGATAAACCATGTAGACCTGTCTTCCCTTTTCTATCTCCTCTCTCAGGATTTTATAGACCTTGCCTCGATCTCTTTCATGGAAGAGCTTGGTCTGAATAGGCTTTCTACCAGGAGGGAGCTCCTCAATTACGGATATGTCAAGATCCCCGTATAGGGTGAGACCCAGTGTTCTCGGGATAGGTGTAGCGGTCATGGTGAGTACATCCGGGCTTATTCCCTTCTGCTTGAGAATAGCCCTCTGTGCTACTCCAAATCTGTGCTGCTCATCAATGATCGCGAGTCCAAGCCTGTGAAACTTCACACTCTCTTGAATGAGGGCATGAGTACCTATCAATATATCTATATCACCCTTTTTTACCCCATCCCTCACCCCATCAGCAAAGCTACTCATCCCGCTTGTAAGAAGTGCTACTTTGAGATTCATCTTTCTGGTAAGCTCAAGGGTGCTGAGATAGTGCTGTTCAGCAAGAAGCTGGGTAGGTGCCATGAATGCAACTTGGTAACCATTCCATACTGCCAACCATGCCGCCATAAGTGCTACTACGGTCTTACCACAGCCTACATCACCTTGAAGTAGCCTGTTCATAGGAAATGGCCTGCTCATGTCCGTGATAATCTCATGAATTACATTTGCTTGCGATCCTGTGAGTTTAAAAGGAAGAAAGCGATAAAGCTCTTGAACACCTTGTACCCCAAAGGCTATCCCTTTCTTCCGGGATGTCTTGCTCCTTTTTATTGCTAACGTGAGTTGGAGCATGAAGAACTCATCAAATATGAGCCTCCTCTGTGCCGGTGATCTCCGAATACGAAGATCCTCGAGTCTTGATTCAGACGGGAAGTGAACCTCCTTTATCGCCGCACCCAGCTCAGAGAGCCGTCTTGCCTCTCTTATCTTCGTAGGCAATGGATCTTCGAGGTTTTGAATGAATCGGTTTATAGCATCCATCATAATCCGCCTTATCCTTCGCTGTGAGATTCCCTCAATTTCAGGATAAACAGGCAGTAACCTTCCTATCTCATATTCATCTCCATCCTCTATGATCTCAGGGTGATAGGTCTCAAGCATCTTTTTTGGGGATGCACGAAATCGGCCAAAGAGGATAATATTGTCTTCCTTTTTAAACCTATAGAGGTACAGGGATGCTCCTATCCATCTGGCAGATATGATCTCATGTTCATTGCCTATAAGCATTTCAAGCACCGTCCGGTATCTGAGTCTGACTCTCCTGATCTCCATTATCTTTCCCTTGATAAGGGCGGTATCACCAGATTTTATCTCGTGAATCGGAATAAATTCCCTACGATCCTGGTAGGAACGGGGAAGGACAAACAAGAGATCATACACAGTGTAAACCCCCCTCTTCCAGAACTTTCTGGTAATGACTTTCCCCACACCTTTAAGGGAACTGATAGGGCTGAGTATCTCCTTGTATGGACTCTCTTTATTTGAATCCGTGTCTGAGCACATAATGGCTATTTATAAGGGTATGAAAAGATCTAAAGATGTAACGAAGCATATTATTGGATAATAATTGTGGAAACAGCGGTCAGGATAATTAAAGAACGGGTAAGAAAAGACCATACACTATATTAAATTGCAAGTGTCAAACCCTCTCTGGCCCAAAAGACATCCATTTTTTTATAATCGGAATGAAATTCGGATCTGCTTTTCATCCATAATTCATCTAAAAATTTATCTGAATGTTGTGGATCGTGGTGAAAAATTGCGAGCTGCTTAACCTGGGCCTGGTAAGCTATTTCGAGGAGGAGGTCAATAGAGGAATGTCCCCAACCAACCTTACTTGGATACTCTTCCTCTGTGTATTGGCCGTCAGCAATCAAAAGGTCGGCATTGTAAATAAAATCAAGATAATCTTGAGCCAGAATCTTATTCTTCTTAGTATCTGTATGGGGGTGGAAAATTTGATTTAGCTCCACATCTGTTGCATAAACGATTTTTTTCCCGTCCACACCTAAACGATAGCGCACTGAACCTCCGGGATGGTAGATCTGTTCCTGCCGGTCAATGACAACCTCTCCCAGTTGTATAACCTCTTCGGATATCTCATGAATAGTGATGTCAGCAGAAAATGCTGACATCCCAACAGGAAAATACTCAAAGTCCATCTGGCCTTTTAGAATAGAGGCAAGAAAATCTTCTTTATGAGGACTCCCATAAATAGTCAGGTTAGTATCCTTGATATAGGCTGGTTGGAAGAAAGGGAGACCTTGAATATGATCCCAATGGGTATGGCTAAAAAATAAATGGAGGGAAAGCGCTTTCCTTACTTTATTATATTCCTCTACAAGGTCTATGCCTAAATTTCTTATGCCTGTGCCAGCATCAAGAATGATATGTATATCTTGATAACGGACAGCTACACAAGGAGTATTACCACCATATTTTTCTGTAATTCGCCCCGGAGTAGGAACTGAGCCACGTGTTCCCCAAAAGGTGACAAGCGGTTTGTCTTCATTGGCAGGCATTATGTTTTTTGTAACGTCTTCTCTTCAGTGAAGAGAACCTTCACTCCACCAATATTGATCTGATCACTATTTCGTAAAACGCATCTCACAACCTTTATGCCGTTGACATAAGTGCCATTGGTGCTGCCCAAATCCTCAATAAAATATTCTTCATTACGAAAAAAGACCCTGGCGTGTTGTCTGGAAACATTATCAACAGAAAGGCAAACCCCGCACTCAGGAGTACGGCCAATAATTACCTCTTCTTCTCCCAATTCTATAACTTTATTTTCTTCACCAAAACCAATTATCTCCAAACAGGCACGCTGCTTGATTGGTATTTCTCCGGCAAATGTCTCGCGGGAGATCTCCGTCGTGATTGAATGCCCAGGTTCTTCATCACATGGGGATTGTTTATCAACTTTATCCATACGTACAGTTTTTTCAGTCTTCTTAATCATCTTAAACTTAGCTATTAACCGGGGTATAAGTATCTATACTCTTTATAAATTATTTTTTCAACCTAGTTGTAGCTAATTTGATATCTAATTTCAAGTTTAGCTTTATTGTAGTATTCAGTCACACCCTTGTGCAATGTGTAGCTTGATTTCATCTCTCTTTTCATTCTTTTCATCCTATATTATAGCACAGCTCACTGAACCTTAATCTACAATTAGGCCCAAGGTTTTTCCATCTTTTAAGTTCACAAGTCCTTCTTCACAGATTCTCAAAAACGGTATGGCTGCACCTGTTAGGGTAACAAGGGTAAGCAAGGGACTATCAAAAGGGAAACCTAAATCCTTTGTAATATTTGTAACCTCCTCCATCCTTTTTGCAAGCATCTCAATTGGCATATCAGCCATGGTGCCAAATAAAGGCAATGGAATTTCTGCCAAAATTTTTCCCTTAACATAAACAACAGCCCCTCCTTGCAGGTCATAAATCCTATTAACAGCACCTGCCATATCCTTATCATTCTCACCAACAACAACAATATCCGATGTATCCCAGGCTGCACTGCATGCGATAGCCCCAGTGCTTAAACGAAATCCCCTGATAAGCCCGACAAAGATCTTTCCTGGAAAATACCTTCTGTCAATGGCTGCTACCTTCAATATATCCTTGCTTACATCTGATCTGATCTCACGGTCAACAACAGGGACAGAAAGTATGAGCTCTTTGGTCACTAAATCCGTAACCTGGTCTATTACCCTGACATTTATTTGGGGAGGGCTTTTTTTGACTGGTATTGAAAAATCAGAGGGTTCAAGCTCTCTTAAAAAATGAATGCTATTACGGCTATCCTTTGAAAAGACATGTTTTCTTGGAGATACCAGAAGATTTCCTTCTCTGGCAATGATCTTACCTTTGCTTATTACGTATTCCGCCTTAATGATTCCAGGGCTGGGAATAACAAGCATATCCGCATATTTCCCGGGGGCAATTCCACCAACTATACCATCCAGGAAAAAATACTCTGCCACATTTATAGTGGCCATCTGAATAGCATGTACTGGGTCAAAACCGCAATCAATGGCCTTTTGTACAACAACTTCCATGTATCCCTTCTCAAGCAAATCCCCTGGTTCTACGCCATCAGTAACCAAAATGAGCCTTCTGAAGTCAACCCCGGCATCCTTTATTCTGGATATATTAGCAAGATCGCTCCTTATGCTTCCCTCCCTTATCATGACATGCATGCCCAGCCTCAATCGCTCAAGAACCTCTTCAGCATTTATCGGCTCATGGCAGGAGGATATACCAGAGGCTATATACGCCATTAGTTTTTCTCCTTTTGCCCCTGCAGAATGCCCCTCTAATCTTTTGCCAAATTGAAGGGTTTCCTTGAAAATTGGAAAATATTCTTCTGGTTCCTGCATGACCGTCTGCCAGTAAGACTCGCCCAGCCCTAAAATATCATCTCTTAAAAGTAATTTTCTGAGCGTCTTCTTTGAGATACCCCGTGCCTTCTTACTTATGGAAGCCATAGAAGGTGCTGTAGCAAAAATCTTGATAGGTTGATCACTTAGAGAGGCCAGAAAATCAACTACCCCTTCATAACCCATTATTGAAAAGGTCTCCATGGTTTCAGTTATAATAGTTGTTGTGCCACCCACCATGGTATATTGCAGAAACTCGCTTACATTAGATAGCCAGACAAGATGGGTATGACCGTCAATAAGGCCTGGAATAATTGTTTTGCCTTTGACATCAATTACGTTAGTATTCGGGCCAATCGTATCTTCTGGATCATTTCCTACATAGGCAATCCACTCCCCCTTAATAGTCACCGAATAATGATCTAATAACTCACCGGTATATACATTCAGGATAGTCGCATTGATAAGAGCTAGATCGGCCTTTTCCTTGCCCAGGGTAACATTAATTACTTCCTGGGCACCGTCTGAGCCCTCTATCGAAAGTAACCCATATCTTGTCATGCTGAAGCTCTCCTTGATCCTGCTTGACAATGTATGTCTTTGTTAACCATTTACCAAGCCTTGTTTTAAAAAAAAGCATCAAATCCAAAAAATTACGCTGCCATATTACTTCCAGCAAAATAAGACCGTCAAGGGAAATAACTGTTGACTAATTGGAAATATTATCTATAAGGTCAAAAAATAAACTGCTTGAATTTTTTACAACAATTAGAGAAAGGTTCTTCTGCGAGAAGGGTCTTTGTAACGGAGGGGATGATGGAAAGAAGAAAAATAACTATTTCTGACCTTATGGCCAAAAAGGAGAAGGGAAGAAAAATAACAATGTTGACTGCCTATGATTATCCGACTGCCCAGATGGTAGATAATGCAGGCATTGACACTATCCTGGTTGGAGATTCCCTGGGAATGGTAGTTCTTGGATACACCTCCACAGTGCCTGTAACCATGGAAGAGATGATTCACCACACAAAGGCAGTAACAAGGGGTACTACCTATGCATTTATAATAGGGGATATGCCTTTCATGTCTTACCAGACAGGTATTGAGAAGGCCATTGAAAATGCAGGCCGATTTATAAAAGAGGGTGAATGTGATGCTGTGAAGCTTGAGGGTGGTACAGAGGTTGCCCATGTGGTCAAGGCAATTGTTACTGCAGGCATTCCTGTATGCGCCCATATTGGCCTCACTCCTCAAACAGCAACCCAGTTAAGTGGTTTTAAGGTTCAGGGTAAAGATGCAGAGAGTGCAAGAAGTATGATCAATTCTGCCAAAGATTTAGAAAAGGCTGGGGCCTTTATGGTTGTTATGGAGTGTATTCCGGAGATACTGGCTTCAAGGATTACCAGGGAGTTAAGCATCCCTACCATAGGGATTGGTGCAGGTAAGGATTGTGATGGTCAGGTCCTTGTATATCATGACACTGTGGGTCTTTTTGAGCGGTTCACCCCAAAATTCGTAAAGCAGTATATCAAATTAGGGCCAATGATAATCGATGCCTTGAGTGATTACAAAAGGGAGGTAGAAGAAGGTATATTCCCCGGAGAAGAACATACCTTTAAAATGAGCAAAGAGGAGGCGGAAAAGATATGAGCTTCCTTGTTGTCGGACCAGGGGCAATGGGATGTCTTTTTGCTGCAAGGTTAAAAACTGCCGGTAATGATGTTACCTTGCTGGATCATAATAAAAAAAGGGCAAGGCGGATTAATG
>JAUWZC010000196.1 GCA_030615565.1 Desulfobacteraceae bacterium
CCTTTCCATCAAGGGCTTGAGATGCACTATGTCTGCGGTATTATACTGTATCAAGCGATCCAGTGCGCTCTCATCACCCCACTGGTATGCCTTCCAGAGTAAAACAGCCTCATAGCCGTCCATGCCATCAATATTAGAGGCTCGATGAAGGCCAAAGGATTTTTCAATTGCCTTTAGACCTCCTCTGTACCCTAACTTCTTCAAGAAAAACCTCAGGTCGATATGGGCAGGGGGAAGGGAGATGTTCGGAAACTGGCGCCTGATAAAAGGCAAATCAAATTGTGCCCCATTAAAGGTGATGACCAGTTCGTAAGTATTTATTTCAGATTCAAATTCGGCTAAATTAATGCCTTGAACAAAGGTCTTTGCAGTTTTGCCGTCATAGAGGCCAATAACGGCGATCTCGTCAACTCCCTGGTAAAGTCCGCTTGTTTCAATGTCCAGATATACAGCCTTATCCTTGAACCTGTCGAATACCCGCCATAGATCAGTAAAGGATAATCTATTTTGGAAAAAACGGATGTTGTTTCTATTTTCAAGAGATACCTTTAAATTCTGACGCACAAAGGCATCCCGAGCCGGTGAAAAGAGAGTTTTTTTATTTCTTAGATACTGTTTCCAGGTAAGGATACCATTCCGCCAAAGATGCCGCTCTGTTTTTGGTCCGATGCCGGGGATATGGATAAAGGTATACTCGAGCAAATAGTTTTTCCTTTTTCATTGATCGACACAGCCCAGGCCATCAAGGTTAAACAAAGGTCTGCCATGACCTGGATAGATGTTTCTAACATTGAGCGGTAATAGTTTTTTAAAAGATTCCTGGATTGCATTTGGGTTGCAGCAGAAATTATTTAGCTCTCCACTGCCTTTCATATTAAGAATTGTATCCCCAGAGATGATAGTTTTTTCATCACTGCTGTAAAAGCAAACGCTGTCAGGAGTATGTCCCGGGGTTTTTATAATTGCCCAGTGGGGAAGGGGGGGTATTTTCTGGCCTTCATCCAGTATACATTCAGCTTTGTAATCGGAAGGGAGAAACTTTGTCCTTAAAAAGGGTAAAGGAATCGCAACCTTGTCACTAAATAAGGAAGCAATTGTATTTTTGATGTGATTATCAAGGGCTATAACTACTGGCAGTAGCCCTGTGAGCCATAGGAAAGGAGAGAATAGGCATATCTTTTCTTTTCCATTGAGGTAATCTCCAACCATCCTAAAGAAACAGACCTTAATTTTAGGAAAAAGCTGTAAAAGCCTGGATATGCCACCTACATGATCTATATGAAAATGGGTGGCAATCACCATTGGCAAACAAGAGGCATCTATTGATTTATCAGAGAGGTATTCGTATATTTTTCTGGCAGCTTTGGCTGTGCCAACATCCACAGCAACAAGTGAATTCCCATCCTCTATCAAGTATGTATTGGCATAGCCACCGCTGATGATATGAACAGGCATGACCTGATAATTTTTACATAAAAGTAAAAATACTAAATTCTAAACACTAAACAATACCAAATATCAAAATCCAAATTACAAAAATATGGTTAGAATTAAGATTTTGTAATGTTAGTTAATGGTTTTGGATTTTGAACATTTTAAATTTATGCTTGTTTAGGCCCGCCCTGGTGCTACGTTGCTGAAATATAGTGTGATCATTGCAGTATTTTATAACTGAATTATTTAAAATATACCTTGCGAGATAGGTCTGGGCCAGGGATTTCGGTATTAGATTTTAGGATTTATAGCTTAATAGGAGTGCTCAGTAATCATATCGAATGCCTTAGATAGTGCATTTTTAAGTTCAGATACCTTTGTTCCGCCCCCCTCTGCCATGTCTTTTCTACCACCACCTTTTCCGCCAACAAAAACAGATAGATTTTTAATAATCTTTCCAGCATTAAAACTATCTGTCAGATCAGGTGTTACCCTGCATAGTAAAAAGACCTTACCATTGCCCCTGGCACCAAGGACGATTATTCCAGATTTGAGCTTATCTTTTAAATGATCTCCAAACTCCCTCAGGTCTTTTGGGTTAGCTGTTGCTACCTCCTGGCTTATAACCTTGATGCCGTTTATCTCCTTGGCGGTATTGATCAAATCCTCTGACTGTTTTCTTAAAAGTCTGGCTTTGAGAGATTCTATCTCGCGATCTTTTTCTTTCTGATCCCCTATAAAATGTTCAACTTTTGTTACAAGATTGTCAGGAGTAGTTTTAAGGAGGCCAGATATGGTTTTAAGATTATTCATTTCCTTTTGTATTTCTTTGATAGCTCCCTGTCCAGTAAAGGCCTCAATCCTCCTAATACCAGATGCAACTGCCCCTTCGCTTGCAAGGAAGAAAACACCTATATCACCTGTTGCAGTAACGTGAGTCCCCCCACAGAGCTCCCTGCTAAGACCATCCCCAATTGTAACAACCCTCACATCATCGCCATACCGTTCTTCAAAGAGGGCAATAGCCTTTTGTTTAAATGCCTCATCTCTTGGCATTATTGTGGTTGTTACAGGAAGATTCTTTTGTATATTAATGTTCACCAACATTTCGATCTCTTTCAATCTCTCAGGAGTTATCTGTGCAAAGTGGGTGAAATCAAATCTCATCCTTTCAGGCCCTACATGGGAGCCTGCCTGTTTAACATGCTCCCCAAGAGTTTCTCTCAATGCAGCCTGAAGGAGATGGGTTACTGTATGATTTTGAGCAATGTTTTTCCTCCTTTTTTCATCTACCATAGCCTCAACCCTATCACCCACAGAGATCACACCTTCAATAATTTTCCCTTTATGAATAATCAGGTTGGTGGGGTACTTGATAGTATCTACAACCTCAACTCCCAGACTATCATTACCTATCCATCCAGTATCTCCGACCTGGCCACCAGATTCACTATAAAATGGACTCTGATCAAGGATAATCTCTACTTGATCATTTACATGTGCTGAATCAACCTCTTCACTGTCCCGCCTCGGCGGATCTCCGACCTTTAGGATAGATATAACCTTTCCTTCTGCCTTTAATGTTTCATAGCCTGAGAACTGACAGTCCAACCCTCTTGAGTCAAGCATTCTATATATCTCTGGTATCACTTCCTGTCCACTGCCCTTCCAGCTTCTCTGAGAGGAGGCCCTCTGCTCTGCCATGGCCTGATCAAACCCCCTAATGTCTACACTGAAATCATCATCTCGGGCTATATCCTGTACCAGGTCCGGGGGAAAACCAAAGGTGTCATAAAGCCTGAAAACCAACCCACCAGGAATAATATGTTTCTCTTTTGAGCGCAATCCATCCATCTCTTCCTTTAAAAGAGAGAGGCCATGGAAGAGGGTGTCGGAAAATCTTTTCTCCTCATTGATCACTACTTCATCAATAAATCTTTTAGATTGTCCTAATTCCGGATAATCAGGGTTCATTAAATTAACAACCTTGTCTGTTAAACGATGGAGAAATGGGCCCTTTAGGCCGAGAACCTGGCCATATCGTATGGCTCGCCTGATTATCCGCCTAAGCACATAACCCCTGCCATCATTTGAGGGCATAATACCGTCAGCTATAAGGAATGCAGCAGCCCGGCTGTGATCTGCAATTACCTTAAAGGATATATCGCTTTTATTATTCTGGCCATACCGTAGTTCCGCCAATTCTTCTGTGAGTTTTACAATATCAGTGAAGAGATCGGAGTCATAATTTGAATATACACCTTGCAGGACTGCAGCTAATCTCTCCAGACCCATACCTGTATCTATATTTGGCTTGGGAAGGGGGGTAAGATCGCCATTAAGCTCTCTATTATACTGGGTGAAGACCAGATTCCATATCTCTAAATATCTGTCACAGTCACAGCCTGGTTTACAGGTGGACTTACCACAGCCAACCTCAGCACCTTGATCAATATAAACCTCCGAGCATGGTCCACATGGGCCAGTATCTCCCATGGACCAGAAGTTGTCCTCCTCGCCAAAGCGAAGGATTTTATCATGAGGTAGGCCTATGTTTTCGTTCCAGATTTTGTATGCCTCATCATCATCTGTATAGATTGATACCCACAATTTTTCTTCTGGTATGCCATATCCTACAGTCAGGAGTTCCCATGCCATATCAATTGCCCCTTCTTTGAAATAGTCGCCAAAGGAAAAGTTGCCCAGCATTTCAAAGAAGGTGTGGTGCCTGTTAGTATAGCCTACCTCATTGAGGTCATTGTGTTTTCCTCCAGCCCTGACACATTTCTGGGAGCTAGCAGCCCTTGTATATGGCCTTTTTTCAAGGCCGAGGAATAGATTCTTAAATGGGACCATTCCAGCATTGGTAAAAAGCAGTGTTGGGTCATCCTTTGGAACCAAAGATGAGCTTTTTACTATCTCATGGCCATGATCTTTAAAGTAATGTAAAAATTTTTCTCTGACTTTTCTGCTATCCATAGGCCA
>JAUWZC010000302.1 GCA_030615565.1 Desulfobacteraceae bacterium
GTTATCTATAAGATATCAGGAATTCTGATCGTTTTTTTCTGGCTCTTTGTTCTGGCAGAGCTTGTAAAGCGGACCAATTTTAACCAAAAGAGTGTAGATGTTACACATTTTGATGAGAAAAGCTCCTTAGAAAACCGTTCAGAAGAATGGAGGGAGATCTTTTTAAAAGGTCGCAAGGTTGGATATACAGTTACTAAAGTTGAAAAGATTAAAAACATGTTCGAGATAAATGAGGAGATATTTCTTACAGTTAATTTGATGGGTTCAACAAGGGAGATTCTAAGTTATACAAGGGCGGAGTTAGACGAAAGATTCCTTTTGAACAGTTTTGACTTTTCTCTTTCCTCTGGCCTCATTGAGTTTAAGATATCCGGCAAGATAAAGGGAAATAATATCTACCTCTCAATGGGTGAGAAAGGGAAAGAAGAAACCAGATTAATTAGATTGCCATCAAAGCCAATGATTAGTGCAGGCATGACACAGTTTTTTAAGTCTTGCAAATTCAAGATAGGTGACTCTTATAATTTCCCGGTCTTTGATCCAGTTACCATGACAACTAATCCTGCTGTTATCAAGGTAGTAGCCGAGGAAGTCATCGAGATTGATAGTAAACCATATAAGGCCTTCCGGTTGGAAATGAACTTTTTGGGAAGGCCTCTGGTTTTCTGGCTTGATGAAAAAGGGGTATCTCTAAAGGAGGAGGGTTTTATGGGATTTACTCTTGTAAGATCCACTCCTGCTAAGGCCCCATTAGGATTAGATAGGTCAAAGATGGTCGATTTTTATGAATTATCAGCTATAAAAATAGCAAAAAAATTAAAAAACCCACGAGAATTATCATACCTAAAAATTCTTCTTGACCAGGTCCCTTCTTCCCTGCCTATTGATGGACAAAGACAGACTCTAACAGGAAAGACCATTACAGTAAAAAAAGAAAATCCCCCTTTTAAGGCTTCCTATATAGTCCCTTATAGGGGTAAGGACAATAACTTATTATATTATCTAAGGCCGGAGATGTTAATTCAATCTAAGGATCCAGAGATTATCAGCTTAGCCAAAGAGATAGTTAAGGAAACTACCGATCCCTTCCTGGCAGCTAATATGATCATGGAGTGGGTTTTTGAAAATTTAGAGAAGATGCCGGTGGTATCCATTCCAAATGCAAAAGAGATTCTTACCTATAAAAAAGGAGACTGTAATGAGCATGCCACTATTCTGACCGCCTTATTAAGGGCAATTGGAATTCCAGCCAGAATCGTTGCTGGATTGGTTTACAAAGATGGAAAATTTTATTACCATGCCTGGAATGAGGCCCATATAAACAGATGGATTTCCATGGATGCAATCCTAAAACAAATGCCTGTTGATGCCACCCATATTAAACTTATCAATGGTGGGATTGAAAAACAGATCCAGATTGTAGGAATGATTGGTACCCTCAAGTTTACTGTTTTAGATTACCGATGAAAGTGAGTTAAAATGAGCTAAAGTTAAAAGTTGAAAGTTGAAAACAGATTAATGTTTTCATAATTCATCAACTTTAGGCACTTTTTAGAAATGATTACATTTGAGAACCTAACCAAGATATACAGTGGTATTAAGGCTGTTGATAACCTGAATCTTCATATTGAGCAAGGAACTATCTTTGGTTTTATAGGACCAAACGGGGCTGGAAAGACAACTACTATCAAGATGATGGCAGGTGTATTGCGGCCTACAAAGGGCCGTATATATATAAATGGATTGGATATCGCAAAGGCACCGTCTAAGGTAAAGAAGATTATTGGCTTTATCCCTGATAGGCCCTTTCTCTATGAAAAGCTCAGCGGTATAGAGTTCCTTAGATTTAAGGCAGGTATATACGGGATGACAGGAAATAGGTTAGGCGAAAAGATTTTATATTTACTAAACCTATTCGAGTTAAGTGACTGGGCTGATGAGCTTATTGAATCTTATTCACACGGTATGAAACAGAGGCTCATAATCGCCTCGGCTATGATACATGAACCCAGGGTTATAATTGTTGATGAACCAATGGTTGGCCTCGATCCAAGAGGAGCCAAACTGGTCAAGGAGATATTTAAAGAATGGGCCAGTAAAGGGGCTACAGTGTTTATGTCAACCCACACACTGGCCTTGGCTCAGGAGGTATGTCATCAAATAGCTATTGTAGATAATGGCCGTATTGTGGCATCAGGCACATCAGAGGATCTCAAGAAACAGGCGGGGGTAGAAGGAGATTTAGAGAAAATATTTCTTAAGATAACCGGAGGGGTGGCAACCAAGTGAGGATATTTAAACTTCTCATTTCCCCCAGGTTTATTGGTTTTAAAAATAGTCTCAAAAAATCCCAGAGTAATAGTAGGTTAAAGATTCTAACCCTAACTGGAACAGGTATCCTATTCTGGTTAG
>JAUWZC010000102.1 GCA_030615565.1 Desulfobacteraceae bacterium
CATGGTACCACCTCTTTTAGAAAATATTTGCCCGTAGGATATGGGCACTAAAGGTGTGGGATCATTTAAAAGGGATTCTGCCAAAGGATCTACCTTGCGATCTCCATTGGCCAAAAGAAGCACTGTTTTTGCATTATAAACGAGCTCAACTCCCATGGAGATGGCATACCAGGGGCTTTGCTCTTTATTTGGGAAGTGCCCGTCTTTCACGGCATTTGCCACGGTATTTTCATCAAGTTTCACTAAAAGCATCTTGTTTCCCTTAAAAGGGATACCCGATTCATGAAAGGCTATATGACCACGCCCACCAACCCCCACAACCTGGAGGTCAATCCCTCCATTTCGCTCAATTTTTTCCCAGTATGCATCTAATATCTCTCTCCGAATCCAGGCAAGATATTCAGATTGAGCATTAGCCTTGATTACAATAGCTCTTCCTTTATCTGCGCCCTGCTCCTCCCAATCACCTGGATTGGCCTTAAGCTCGGCCAGAAGCCTTTCCTGATCAACGAGCGTGCCCCAGGGTACATTCGCTTCCTTGAATTTTTTCTCGAGGAGCCCAAAAAGTTCCTGCACCATAAAAAAGCTATAACTTTCAGGGTGCAAAGTACGCTGCTGGGCGTTTTCTCCAGGAAGCCCTACATATTCATCGAGGTTAAAACTTTGAATTTTCGAGCAGTCAAATTCCCCTGCGTTAGCTGCCTTGGCAAAGTGTTTATAAAGGCCAGTGGGTGTGTTACCGGTTGCCAACCCTAGGACACAGACATCCTTATTGTTTAATGTGTTTTTTATATCTTTTATCACTATCTGGGTCGCAACCTCACTCATATGATCAAAATCTCTGGTTACAATTACCTTATAGGACATGGTAGTATCTCCTGTCTGGATTTATTTAACAAAGTTTTTCCCTGATCACATCAACAATTTGCCTACAGTATTTCTCGGTTTCTTCATGAGTAGGCCCTTCTACCATCACGCGGCACATATTCTGGGTACCTGAGTAGCGAACTAAAACCCTCCCCGTATCACCGAGTTGTGCTTCCACGTCTCTGATGACCTGAGTGATCTCAGGAATGGTAGATAGTTCAGGCTTGGTCTTGACGTCCACATTGATGAGCTTTTGGGGGAACACCTTCATCACTTGAGCGAGTTCAGATAAGGGCTTCTGGGCCTTTTTCATAGCAGCAAGAACCTGCAAAGCGGTAATAATACCATCACCTGTGGTGTGATGCTCTAAAAAGATCACATGCCCTGAGTCTTCGCCGCCGATTAAAGCTCCCTTTGCTTGCATCTCTTCCAATACATATCTATCACCGACCTTGGTCACTTCCTGTTCGATACCAAGTTCTTTTAACGCAATACTAAAGCCGATGTTACTCATAACCGTACATACAACCAGATTCTTATTCAGTTTACCTTCCTTTTTCATCTCTTTGGCGCAGATGGCCATGATTTGATCTCCTGTTAGAACAGAGCCCTTCTCATCAACAGTGATACAACGGTCCCCGTCTCCATCAAAGGCAAATCCTACATCTGCCTTTCCTTTAATTACTTCTTCTGCCAGAGTTTCCGGGTGTTGAGATCCACACTGATCATTGATGTTTTCTCCATTGGGCTCATCAAAAAGAGAGGTGACATCGGCTCCTAACTCAAAAAAGGTATCAGGCGCTACCCTATAGGTAGCCCCATGGGCACAGTCCAGAACAACCCTTGTTCCTTCCAGGGTATAGTCCTTGGGAAAGGTATTTTTTAAAAACACGATGTATCGACCTCTGGCATCATCTATCCGAGATGCCTTACCCAATTCACTATGAGATGGATGCAATGTATGCATTTTATTAGAAAATATCAGGTTTTCTATCTCGAGCTCCTTTTCATCAGGGAGCTTGAGGCCTTCGCGAGAAAATATCTTGATGCCATTGTCCTGAAATGGATTGTGAGAGGCAGATATTACAATACCTGCATCGGCCCTCATGCTAGTGGTTGTAAAGGCAATCCCCGGTGTGGGTAAAGGCCCTACCAAAAGGGCATTTACCCCCATAGAGCAGATCCCTGAAACCAGAGCATTTTCAAGCATGTATCCGGAGATACGGGTATCTTTCCCGATAATGATCCTGGGGGTATGACCTTTTCGTTTGAACAGGTGAGCGGTGGCCCTGCCAATATTTAAGGCCATCTCTGCAGTCATGGGGTATTCATTGGCCACACCTCTTACCCCATCAGTGCCGAACAGTTCTCCCATTTTTTCCCTCCTTTAAAAAAGTGTTTTTATTAGGATGCCATTACATTACTTTAGCATGGGGTTGTACGCCAAAGCAGGCGCTTATCTGTCTGACCGGTAAAGGTGAATTTATATGCAAGCTCCATTTTATTGTCAAGCATCTCGACGCTGAATGTATGGCCTTTGCCATTAATCATTGTTTTGCAATTGGGACTGAAAATACTAAAGTGATATCAAAACATTGCTAAGTGCTTCGATTCGCAAATACAGTGACGTATTTTAAGGATTAAGGTCGGCACAATTGCTCACTCAGCACTAAGTCCTGAGTAAATAAGTTCGTGATTGAACTTATGAATCGAAGGACTAAGGCAGCCTAATTCTATATATAGTAAAAATTAATACATTTGGATTTAATTTATATATCGGCCAAGCTTTCTCGTTACTTCTTGTTCTATGATATTATTTCCTGTATCAACAATGCCAACTTTTTCGAGTCATGCCGCACAATACTGCCAGCAATATCGAGCATATTGGATGCATAGATTGTGCGATTTCCCCACCAGCCATCACTCTCATCAATTTCAACAAATTCCGCTTTTTGTTCCATATATTGCTCTACGAGTTTCTTATCCGGTTTTTCCGCATTATAGATTATGCCATCAACCTGCCGCTCAATACATTCCTCAAGCTTTCTAACGAAATCAAGTCCAGTGAAATTATGGGTTTCACCGAACTTAGTCATGATATTGATAATATACAAGATTTTTGCGGTGGTTTCCTGGAGCGCCTCTTTAACGCCCGGAACAATAAGGTTTGGAATAATGCTTGTAAACAGGTCGCCTGGCCCGATAATGATATAGTTCGCGCCGTTGATCGCCTCAATTACTAAGGGATAAACAGAGATCGAATCACTATGGTGAGGAACAAGGAAGACATTCCGAATTTTTTCACGTTGTGTACCTCGCGGTATATCAATTGCTGTTTCACCATAAATACGGCTTCCATCGGTCAGCTCAGCAACGAGCGTTGCCTTATCGATGGTAACCGGTAAAATTGTTCCCTTAGCGTCTAGAATTTCAGCAAGCGCCTGCACACCTGTAGGAAAGCTGCCCGTATACTGTGAAAGCATTGTAAGGAGCATGTTCCCAGCATTGTGCCCCTGTAAACGTCTATCTTTGATAAACCGTTTTAGAAAAATTATTCGTGCGATATCGTGATGTGGCGAAAGCGCAAGGATGCATTTCAGCACATCACCAGGCGGCAGGATTCCGAGTTCATCGCGTAACCTGCCAGTGCTCCCGCCGCTGTCAACCATTGAAACCACTGCAGTAATCTTAATTCCCTCTAGATCTCTCAGGCCGGAAAGGAGTGCGAATTGACCACTCCCCCCACCAATTGTTACAAGTTTTTGCTCTTCATTTTTCATGCTTAAATCCTTTTTTGTGTCTTAAAAGTTTAGCCAAGTGTTGCAAGTCTATTTTATCATGAGTCCATTGCTATCTATAGTCATAATTTTTGAAAGAAGGGATTCTTTTTAAGACTTCTCTATTTATCTCATCTACGATACCTTGTAACCACGTGGTTCCCATAGCACTCGATTTTTCATCTAAACCCTGAATGACCTTAATGTAATCGCTTCCCTTTTCCTCTCTATCCTGAGCTACCTTTTCCAGAAAGGCATTTCTCTCGGATACCTCACCGATCTTTTTTCGAAAAAGAAAAAGAGTATCCTCTATCTCTTGCCAATTATCAAACAGTTCTTTTTTCTGATGCACTAAGATCTGGGGGTCTTTTCCTTTCACGATCTTTTGATATAGTTCAGCAGATTGGGGCATCTTGTGGGCCAGGGCCTTGAGCCGATTTACTCTCTCATCAATCGACATATCCAATTTCTCTAATGCTCCATCATACAATTTCTGGCTCATTAAGTTCTCTTGGAAGAATTGTAAGCGTACACCTATATACCACCGCCTAAGAGCTATAAGATTTGCAATATAGTTTATATTATTTAGTATCCTTCTTGTAATATTCCAATATACTCCTGGATAAAAAACCGAATTCGTCTTTTTCATCCCCACGTCAATCAGTAGCTTACCACCTTCAGGACAATCTCCCCTATAAATGATCCCAGCGGCTATAACGGTTCCATACCCCAATCGGGAGGGTCCCACCAGCCCGCCCTGACCTCCCAAAAAAATGGGGCTCTGATTAAGCATTACCCCTCTTGGCACATCACCGATCAGCGAGGCGGTTGCTTTATCCTGGTTTGGAGTGTAATTAAAGTGAATATAGGAGCTTCCTACCTCGCTGTGATTCCTACGGCTTGTGCCGCCTGCCATAAGGCAATCACAAAAGTTGATAAGGCTGCCTAAGGTAACAAAGGGGAAAAGGATGGTGTGCTTGAGTCCAACCACGTGAGCCCCGTTGGCCTCTTCTTCTAAGATACATGCACCCCGTACCTGGGCTCCATAAGCCATATTGGCCTTTTCAAGAAATACTGAGTTACAGAAAAAACCGCCCTTAAGTTCCACATTGGAACCTATTTGGCAATTTTCTATGGTCACAGGGCCTTCATAGCCCAGTTTTGTTCCGGGCATAATCAGAGTTTTTTTGCCATAGATTTTACATCCACCATAGATAACCACACCATCATCAGAAATCCTGTTTATATCCACTTCTTCTCCAATATCAACAGTCAAGGGACTAGGAATCTTAACCCCTTTCTCTATGAGGAGTTGAATTTTTTTACTATTTTGATAATTTATAGAAGCTCTCTCATCTTTAGTCTTTCTGTAATAGTGTTTTATGTCCACTGTCTTTTTGGCAGGCATTTTTATATCTTCAAGCATTTTCAGCAACTTATTCTAGTGATATAGAGGTTAAAAAGGTATAAACAAGACTCATTACAAAATTAGTATTTACAGCAAAAGACATGCCAGTAAGTCAAGTATTTAATTTTGTATAAATTTTAAATAGTTACTCAATATTAAATGGGAAAATTATTCTAAAGTAAGTAAATAATTACCCAATTATGGGAAATACCTTTCCACTTCTTGATAAAGCTTACATAAATAGATGCATTAGAGGCAATTAAGAGAGAATAAAAATGGCTCAGAAAGTGTGTATATCTGAACTTGATCAGAAGCGCAACCCTTTTGAAAAGAGCTTGCTTTGTTAAAATACAGTTCTTGGTTTACCAGGAACTCTTTGGCTTGTTTTTCCCTTGACTTTTCTTAACAGTCCTCTAAAAATCTGGTTGGTGAAAAAAGTTACACCAACAAAAAATTATCGAAGATTTTCTCACAAAACATTTTGGGTGAGACAAAACTATGGAAATGTTAAAATACCTCTACGTTCCCAAGGTAGCTGAAGGCTGTTTTGTGCGGATAGGGCAATGAACATTCTTTACGGAGCATATACTTTCCTTACAAGCAGCCTGTTTCTGTCTTGTCTTCCGCCGTTCTGGATCTATTCACGTCTGAGCGGACGGCACGGTGAAAATTTAAAAGAACGATTAGGGCATATATCCCCTAAAATTGTGCAAACACTTTCAGGATCACCCCGTGTCTGGATTCATGCCGTGTCCCTGGGGGAGGTCAAGGTGGCGGTTACCATTATTCAGGCTCTCAAGCGGATCATACCGGGCTGTTCAGTCATGATTTCAACGACCACCAAACATGGGCGCGAACTCGCGAGGGAGAGCTTCGGAGAAGATATTCCCGTTGCTTATGCGCCAATAGATTTTATTGGCTCAGTACGCAAAGCACTTTACCGTGTGCATCCGGATGTTTTGGTTTTTCTGGAGACTGAAATCTGGCCTGCGTGGCTTACCGAAGCACATCGGATGGGAATCAAAACAGTCCTGATTAATGGCCGAATCTCTGTGAGATCAATCGGGGGTTATCTCAAGTTCCGGTCCTTTTTCCGCGAAGTCTTAAGAAATGTGGATGCCTTTAGTATGATTTCAGAAGAAGACAGTGCTCGTATCAGGGCGATGGGAGCTGATCCGCACAAAATCGAGATAAATGGTAATGCAAAATATGATCTCCTTGTGAGCCTTGCAGACCCTAAAATGGAAACACAAATGCGGAAAATCTTGAATCTTGATACCTTGTGCCAGGTCTTTATTGCAGGAAGCACACGTGGAGGTGAGGAGGTTATGATCCTGAATGCCTATGAAAAAATTGTGAAAGAATTTCCAGACACGATTTTGATCATTGCGCCCAGGCATATCGAACGTACAGACGAGATTGTATCCCTGCTTGAAAGACGAGGCCTTAGATATCAGCTCTGGAGCGAACTCGATAATGGTGTGGTAAAGCGCACAGAGGCTGTCGTTATCATTAACACCTTTGGACAACTCTTTAAGCTTTATAGTATTGGAACTGTCGTGTTTTGTGGAGCAAGCCTTGTTCCACTAGGCGGACAGAATCCCATGGAAGCAGCGGTTTGGGGAAAGGTAGTCTTTTACGGCCCTTCTATGGAGAACTTCCTGGGTGCAAAGGCTATGTTAGAGGAGGTAGGTGCGGGCGTGCCAGTTTCGAGCCCTGAAATGTTGGCCGAAAAGGCTATATGGCTTCTAAAACGTCCTGATGACTTGAAAACTTATGGAGCCAGAGCACGGGAAGCCGTTATACGGAACCAAAATGCTGCGGAAAAGCATGCCAGGGTGATAGCACGCCTCCTCTGACATTTGATTGCTCCAATAATCCGAATTTGCCGAAACTCCATGTAGCCTGCCTATTGTGAGAGGCAGTGGTGAGACATGATCTTCACTAACGATGAGAGTCGCAGATGCCTAAGAAGTGCCGCTTGACTTTATGAGCTACAAGCAGTTATTAAGCCCAGGGGAAAGTTCTAGAAGAGTTTGATTTTGATCAAAAGAGATAAATTCATTCTACGTATCATTTTCTACTTCCCACAGGCAGAAATTTTTAAGGATGGTCAAGCCTGGAGGTCCATTCTTTTCTGGATGAAACTGTACAGCAAGAAGGTTTATTTCACTAAGTACACTGGTAAAGGTGATACCATGGTTAGTTGTCCCGATGATTGTCTCTATGTCTCTTGGTGCTGGAAAACAACTGTGAACAAAATAAAACTCACTTTCTGGGGGAACACCGTCAAAAACTGGATGTAGTCTTTTAAGTTTTACCTGGTTCCAGCCCATATGGGGCACCTTGAGCTTTTTGCCATCATCTGAGAGGAGCGGTATAGGAAAATATTTTACCTTGCCGGGGAGCAGCCCGAGACAGGTAGTCTGATCTTCCTCGCTCTCTTCCAGAATTATCTGCGTTCCCAGGCAGATCCCTAAAAAGGGTTTACCAGATCTAAAGAGATCATATATTGCATGGTCAAGCCCCATTCTTTTTAAATCCTGCATGGCCTGTCCTGCAGACCCAACGCCCGGGAAGATAACCCTATCAGCATCTAATATCTCTTTTACATTATGGGTAATCCGGCA
>JAUWZC010000157.1 GCA_030615565.1 Desulfobacteraceae bacterium
TTCAAAATTAGTAAAAAAGTCCCATATAGCCTCCCAGAAACACAGGGGAAGAGGTACCTTCTTATCCTGAAAAAGGGAAGAAATTAGGGGATTCGCCCCAATTGGCCTCCGGCCCGTAGGGCCTACGCCCCGGAGGGAGTATTGGCCCGCCCTGGCGCGACTTGCCTGGAACACGCTATTGTAGTTGGAATATTTCAGCAGCCAATTCTATGGAATTTATGCTTTACATGTCAGGTCTGGGCCAGGGAGTGATGGGATGGTTATGGGTTACATGTTGTATTCACTTTAAACCCTGGCCCAGTCCTGGCCTATAGGCTTACTAGGTTTATCAGTGCAAGTACTGTCTTATAGACTTGTTAGCCTTATTAGAGCGCATAGCGCCAGGGCGGGCTTTAGGCACTTTAGCCCTGGCCCAGACCCGCCTGCCAGACGGCGGGCAGGCCTGGCAAAACCTGACTCAGCAAAGATAAGCCAGGATTGATGATACATCAGAAGCAAGCGTATATTCAAATCATGTCGCACCCCTGGCCCAGACCTGGCATTGGAAATTTGATGTTTGGTATTGAGTTCTTGGAAAAGTTAATAGCCCTTATTTAATACATCATCACGTCGCGCCAGGGCGGGCAGGGCGGGCTCACTTTAGGCACTTAAATTATAGGAGATAATATTATGGCAGTTGTTACCAAAGACGTTGAAATAGAGACAAAAGGATTTAATGATGTTCATGATATCACACCGCTGGTTGCTGATTTTGTAAGAAAACTACCTTTCTCCGAAGGCTCTGTTATCATATTTGTCCCTGGTTCCACCGGTGGAGTGACAACTATCGAATTTGAATCAGGTGTTATTGATGATCTGAAAGATGCCTTTGAAAGGCTGATCCCTCAAACAATAGAATACAGGCATAATTTAAGGTGGGGCGACGGAAATGGTTTTTCTCATGTTAGATCGGCAATATGCAAAACCTCTCTAACAGTACCCTTCGTGGCCAACAAGCCGACAACTGGTACTTGGCAACAGATTGTCTTAATAGATTTTGACAACAGAAAGAGACACAGAAGATTGATATTTCAGGCAAGCGGATAAAAGCTCCTTTATAATGATTTACTCTGTCAGGAAAAACGTTTTTTGGGTGGAAACAACAGGGTATTTCTAATAAAGTGCGGATTTTATTTCAGGCGGTAGGTAATCAACCCATGCGTGGTATCGTAAGGAGAAACACTAATCTGAACCTTGTCCCCAATTATTACCTTGATCTTGTTCTTCTTCATTCGACCGGAAAGTACGCCAACGATCTTAATCCCTTTGTCACACTCAATCTGCATAGTTCCCCCGCCTAGCATCTGTGTGACCACGCCTTCTAAATGTATTAGATCGTCTCTACTCAATTACTCCTCTATTTCTTTATGCCCTCAGCTTTATTAAAATTTTTACCTATATGACATAAAACACCTTTTATGTCAATAGGTTATCTTAAATTTTTTTAAAATTGTCAAAATTGAGATAAATCTCATTTTTCAGAAAAAAATCTTATGGGAAGTTTAACTACTTTGTATTTTGACGAATAAAAGAGATTTGTGTATAAATACAAATTAATAAGGGATAATATGGTTATCATGAAAGAAGAATCTGAGCACAAAAAACTCTACGCCCACATCACAGGTGTAATACTAGCTGGTGGATTAAGTAAGCGATACGGCCAAAACAAGGCATTTCTAAAGATCGGTAGCACTCGATTGATCGACTCTATAATAGAAGAAATGAAAACTATCTTTAAACGGGTAATCCTGGTCGTTAATGAAAAGAAAGACTATGAATATCTTGAAATACCAGTGGTTAAGGACCTTGTCAAAGGATTAGGTCCCATAGGAGGGATATACACAGGATTGATGAGTATACCTGATCAGGCAGGATTTTTTGTTGCATGTGATATGCCACTTATTAATAGGCAATTAGTTCATTATATGGTGGATATAAAAGGTAATCATGCTGCCGTGGTTCCCTCAGTAGCCAATAACATCGAACCTCTCCATGCTATTTATGCCCAATCCTGTTTGGGCCCCATCAGAAACCTCATTGACTCTAAACGTTACCAGGTCAGGCTTTTTTATGACCAAGTACCAGTACGGTATGTTAAAGAAGACGAGATCAGGAGATTTAGTTCCCCAAGCAGGGCATTTCTAAATATCAACACGCCTGATGAATTTGCCAAGATTCAACCTCTTTTGAAGGCTTGAGCTTTGAAAAAAGGGAAAATGATTGTATCTACCTACCAACCATTTTTTGCCCCATTTTCTGGATTCTTCTTAAAGGCCCATCTTTCTGACATGATGGTTATTTTAGATAATGTTCAATTCCCTCAGAGGACAACCTGGATAACCAGAAATCGCTTTAAAAACGACCAAGGAACTCTATGGATTACCATCCCAGTATGGAGAAAGGGGCTGGGCCTCCAAAGAATCAACAAGGTAAAGATATACCCTGAAGGGAACTGGAGAAAAAAACATTTAGCGAGCTTAAAAAGGTTCTATGCCAATGCTCCATATCTCAGAGAGCATTTAGATTTTGTGGTTGAGATCTTTTCAGAAAGATTTGAAAAATTAATAGATCTAAATATGAGTATAATCTATTATCTGAAAAAACATCTGATGATTGATACGCCACTGACTCTGCTATCCGATTTAGGCATTGAAGGGAAAGGGAATGAGCTTCTAATTAAAATTTGCAGGAAAATAGGTTCATCTGCCTATCTGGCCCAGAGGAGTGCAGAAAAATATCTGGATAAAGATCTTTTTTCTAGTGCAGGGATAAATTTAAATTTTTTTACACCTACCTCTCCTGTTTATCCTCAGCTCTGGGGTAAATTTATCCATAATCTATCTGCCTTTGACCTTCTGTTTAACTGTGGTCCAAAAAGTCACGATATCTTGTTCCTGAAAAAAAGCCCATAATACTTTGGAGACAATTTAAAAAGATTGGTTACTATCTCTTTCTTTATTGTAATGTCGGCATTGAAAATAAAATCACCCAATATCTTAAAAAATTCCTTTCTAAATCTACTCTTCCAGCTTAGATAATCTAGACTTCCGGATATCATGCCTGATATAATTCGGCGTGCTAATAGGCTCACTTCAGCCATTTGAATCATAATCTCCATAAACTCAGCCTGGTAAAAATATTTAAAAACCTGAGAGGCCTTGACCAAATTTTTACCAAAATGTTTCATACATAATTGCTGATAAAGGGCTAATTCCTTTTCCAGTATACATTGCGCCAAAATCTCAGCTGAATATATCGCATAATAGATCCCCTCACCGCTAATTGGCTCCACAAAGGACGCAGCATCACCAATCAATGCCCAATTCCTGGAGCAGATAGGCATATCTTGAATATCTTTAGCGGAAAAAAACGGAATATATGCCCCCCTAACGGAAATTGTCTTTGACATTCCAGGGTAATATCTCTCAATAAAACGCAATAATCTCTCTTTCATGACTTTGTAATTTTTTCTTTTCCTATGTTTCGAGGCTATACCAATTGCCAGGCTATCAACCCTTGGAAACGCCCACAGGTATCCTCCAAAATCAGGAAAAAACTTATATGTTACAGAATCTTCTTGCACATCCAAAAAACACTCCAGGGCAAAACAGTAATCCCCTTTCATGGATTGTGCCCTCAGTTTCCTCCTTGTTCTACTTAAGGCCCCATCTGCCCCTACTAGGATCTCAGTTTTGTAATCACCATTTTCAGTAGAGATCCTCCAGTGACCTCCTTCTAAGATAAATGCGTGAACCTTTTCTTTTCTGAAATGGGCACTGGATTCCATTGACTTTTTAAGAAGAGAATAATCCAGATCTCTCCGGTTGAATATTGTTATTGGTTTTTCAAGCTCTACTTTGATCATCCTGTCTTTCGGGGAGATGAAGTTTGTCTTCCAGATAGTTTTCTTGAGACAAGAAAGCTCATTGAGGATAGGGAATCTTGCTATTGTTTTGTAGCTGACTCCCCCTCCGCATAGTTTCTCATGGGGGGCACGAAAATCAAAAACTATATTATCTACCCCCTCTTTGCTTAAAAGATGGGAAAGGTAAGATCCTCCAACACCTGCGCCTATTATTCCGACTTTATACATGCCGATCGATTATTCCTATTATCCGTGAATAAGTTTTTAATATTATTTATTAAAATATATTAAATCATTTTAAGGAAAAATAACAGAATTGCCTTTTGTCTTATTCTATTTTTTACTAAAATATATTTTTAAGTCAACAAGTCTGATTTTAGGCCTATGCAAGGTTAATCTTATGAAAGCAAAGAAAGAGGTTCAAATAGATGGCAGGTACGGTGAGGGAGGTGGTCAGATCCTCAGAACAGCCTTAACCCTATCTGCTATCTTTAAGGTGCCAGTACATATTGATCACATCAGGGGCAACAGGAAAAAGCCAGGACTAAGACCCCAACACCTGATAGGGGTAAATGCACTGGCAACTATTACTGGAGCCAGAGTTGAAGGTGCTAAAATCGACTCAAATGAGCTCATCTTTGAACCTGGAGAGATAAAGGGAGGAAATTACTTGTTTCATATTGGCACTGCTGGTTCAACTGGCTTAGTTTTACAGGCCATGATTCCTGTTCTACTCTTTGGAAAAATACCCTCTCAAATTCAGATCACAGGGGGAACACATGTTCCCTGGAGCCCATCTTTTCATTACCTCAAAACTGTGTTTTTACCTGCCCTTAAAACAATGGGGGGAGAGGTTACTTTAGAGATTGATAGATGGGGATGGTATCCCAAAGGAGGCGGTAAGATTAGGGCCGTAATAAAAAATACAAAGGGTCTTAAGGCCGTTCACCTCTCCAATCGAGGCAAATTAGTTAATCTTCATATTCTTTCTGCTGTTTCCAACCTCCCCTTAAGTATAGCTGAAAGGCAAAGAGTCCAAAGCCTAAAAAGGCTTAAATATCTTGCAGTTAACCCAACTATCTCAATTGAGGACGCCCCATCTTCTGGTCAGGGGACATTTCTCTTTATAGCTACTCAATTTGAAGGGGGTGCAGGAGGGTTTTCGTCATTGGGTAAAAAGGGAAAAAGGGCTGAAGAGGTAGCTGATGATGCCTGCAAAGAGTTTATCAAATTTTTTGATTCAAAGGCTGTTATTGATATTCATCTTGCTGACCAACTTACTCTTTATATGGCTCTGGCTAAGGGGCGCTCAACATTGATAACTGAAGGCATAACTGAACATCTCTTCACAAATATCTGGGTAATAGAGCAATTTCTTCCAGTTAAGTTTGATATAGAGGAAGAAACCGGAAAGATATGGGTAGATGGAATAGGATTTAGGGTTAAATAGGGTTAGGTGATTATCAAAGAAAAGGAAGTTTTTCCTTTTTTCTGTATGCCAGGGCCTGACACGTAGCTATTAAGATATTTTCTCCCTCAGTAACCCTTATATCATAGGTTGCTGTCTTTGCCGACCGATAGATCTCCTTTGATTCCGCCCTTAATA
>JAUWZC010000082.1 GCA_030615565.1 Desulfobacteraceae bacterium
TCATCTCCCTATCTACCTTTACCTTATTGTATATAGAGAAGTCATGAAGGACCATAGTCACAAGGTTATTTCTCCTCAGATGAAATTCATAAACCTCTCTTAAATCTATATCAGTCAAGATATCTCCATTGATAACGATAAATGGATCTTTTTCCCAAAAATCCTGGGTATTCTTAATTCCACCACCTGTTCCTAAAATCTCTTTCTCGATCCTGATTTCTACCCTTATGCCAAAGGGGTTACCCCCTTTAAGGTAATCACTTATCATCTGGTAATTGTGATGGGCATTTACTATTATTTCCTCTACCCCATGGATCTTAAGGAGCTTTATAATCCTATCAATCATTGGCACATTTACTACAGGCAACAAAACTTTAGGGTACACATTGGTCAAAGGCCGCAATCTCTTTCCCATTCCTGCAGCCAATATCATTGCTTTCATGATTTTGCCTTTTTGATTGCATTTACCTTTCAGTGTGAATTAAACTTGTTTGAAGACCTGCCCGCTTGTGCCTTGCAATGGCAGGCGGGATTGGTTACCCGAGAAATCTGAAATTAGTATATGAGAAGCTACAGGTAACGTCAATTATAGAAAAGTGTTAGTGTCATGAACCCTATACTTGATCTTTCAGAGATCACCCAAAAGATTGGCCGGTTATTTATAGGGGGTATCCCCGGCCCAGAATTGGATGCTGATACCATCAATCTTATAAAAAATTACCATCTTGGCGGCATTATATTATTTAGTAGAAATGTAGAAGATCCAATTCAATTAGCCCGCCTGTGCAGGGATATACAGAGGGTATCAATGGAAAATAGTGGTATCCCCTTATTTCTTGCAATTGATCAGGAGGGTGGTAGGGTAGCTAGACTGAAGAGACCTTTTACCCAGTCCCCGGGGAATGCAGCTATAGGGGAAAACCCCAATTCAGAAGAAAGTGCCCTTGATTTTGCCATAAACACAGCTAGGGAAATGTCTCTGGTTGGACTTAATATGAATATGGCCCCTGTTCTGGATGTGGCTCAAGTAAATATGGACTCTCACTTAATGGGCCGGAGCTTTTCTCAGGACCCTTTACTGGTAACTAAATTAGGAAAAATAGTTATCAATACCCTGCAGCAAGGCGGTATAATGGCGGTTGCCAAACACTTTCCTGGGTTAGGAAAGTCTGATCTGGATCCACACCGACACCTTCCAACTATTAATGCCACTTTTGAAGAGATGGAATCCGTTCATCTACCTCCTTTTCAAGGTGCTATAGAGGCAAATGTCTCTGCCATAATGAGTTCTCATGCGGTTTATCCAGCCCTGGACCCAGATATGCCGGCAACCCTTTCAAGGAAAATTATGACGGGTCTCTTGAGAGAAAAAATGCGTTTTTGTGGTTTGATCATCTCAGATGATCTGGAGATGGGAGCAATAGCAAAAGAAAGAGGATTGCCGGAAGGGGCAGCAGATGCCTTTGAGGCAGGCATTGATCTATTGCTTATTTGCAAAAACCAGTCCCTTCTCCTTGATAGCATAGAGCTTATAAGAGATGAGGTGCTAAAGGGAGATATTTCATATGAAAGATTGGAAAGGTCCTTAGAGAGGATTGCCACATACAAAAAACGCTTCCTGTATCCTCGAAAGAGGATATCTTTAAAAGCTGTGAGGGAGTATTTCGGAAACCTACGGACATAAATTTTTGACACATTTATTATGTGTAAGCAGGACCGCACGTTTCGCCTTTGTTTTTGGATCATCCATTTACAGCCTTTTGGGTGATTTGAACAATCAAAGGATCATATCCCACCCACTCAGCAGCTGTTAAAAGGGTCATCTTATGCTTCCCTGCCATGGTGTAGGCAGATGCGAGTCGCTCCTTGTAGCGCGCATCCCTGAGAAGATGATGGTCATAAATTATTACCTTTGAAGTAGTCCCTCTTAGAATAGCGCAGATGTTATCAATGGCTCGTTGTAGGTTAATTCGATTCACTATATACCCAAATAGATAAGTTGGTGGCCCATCCAGGATCAACACGTCAGGGTTCTCTTTGATAATCCCTTGGGCGTAATCCTCAATACTTGGTCCCTGTAGGTCAGAGGTATACATTACTTTTCTGCCTTTATGCTCCACAGTTAACCCAACTATCCAGCCAACACGATCAAACTCGATGCCGTGAAACATGGGTTCAGTAAATCTCACAAAAGTTGATCCATTTTTAAATGAGCTTCCATCACAGATCTGAATATCCATATCTTTAAGTCTGGCCTCAGAAACCCAGTCTTCCGTCTGCCACCTTATGGCCAATTTTTTAAACCAGGCACGGCCCTTATCAAGGAGTTGATTCTTCCTTTGCTGATAATCGCAGTAATCCTTAGCCATTGCCAATGGTAGATATTCAGTCGGATCATCAAGCTTTATTTGTTCTAGAGGTTTTGCGTAAATCCCTTTAGGATTTCTGCCACCATAGATTTCATATAACTCCCCTATAAACACCCTTGACCGTTTCCATTGAGAGTGATTGATCCAGCAATTAGGATCTTTTATCCAGATCTTTTTCCCTTTATACATTTCCTTAGCCTTCAAGGGAGAGACATGATGATCGTAATGGTAATGGGAGATGAAAACCGTATCCGCCTGGCGGGAAAATCTGGTTATTGTTTCCAAAGCTATTTTGCGGAGTTCTTCCTTCTCTTCATTGGGAAGAGGATAGCTGGGTTGCAGGGCCGAGGCACCCGGATCAACCAGTAAATGTAGGTCAGGAGTTTCAATAAGCACACAACTTGATTTTGCGCCATATGAATCGAACCAGACCAAATATATCTTTATATCCCCGATGACAATGGGATGGTTTCTTATCTCTTGATAAGTAATTGGAGCGAACATGATTAAAGAATTATTAAATGGCTATGTATGAAAGGATTTTTTTACTGCTGTAATTAAATAAGAAAGTGTTTTTATATTTCCAACTTTACAAAAATCGAGTAATGATTTTTAATTACCATAAGAGGTATTAAAAATGAAAGATGAAGATAAAACAAAAGAGCAACTCATAAATGAATTGGCAGAATTGCGACAGAGAGTTACTAAATTTAAGGAATTAGAAACAAAGCTCAAGAAGACCAAGGATAAACTTGAGCATCAAAAAAAACATTTAGAATCATTAATTAAATACAGCTCATTAGCCATAGTAACACTTGATGAGGGGCAAATTATTATTTCGTGTAACCGAGATTTTGAAAAACTCTTTCAATTTGAAGAATCTGAGATCATCGGTAAAAATCTTGATGAACTCATTGCAGGGCAAAAATACATAGAAGATGCTGTATCATATACAAAAGAAGCCCTTAGCGGGAAAGCAATTCATGGATACGGTGAGAGAAAAAGGAAAGATGGGATATATATAGACGTTGAATTCTTCGGGGTACCAGTGGTCATAGATGGAAAGTTGGTAGGAGCTTATGGGATTTATCAGGACATTTCTGAACGTAAGCAGGCAGAGGAATTATTCCGGACATTATTTGCTAGGTCACCTGTTGGCCTCTTTATTATTCAGGATAGAAAGTTTAAATTAATAAACCCCCAGTTCCTTCAGCTTACAGGTTACAAGGAAGATGAATTTTTAGATACTGATTCTCTCGCCTTTATCCTTCCTGAAGACAGAAATATGGTCATGGAAAATACAATTAAAATGTTAAAGGAGAAACTTTTCCTCCCATTTGAATTCAGGGTTATTAATAAAAGTGGGGAAACCAGGTGGATAGAACAGACAATCACATCCATTCAATATCAAACAAGACCAGCAGTCTTAGGTTACTATGTGGACATAACCGAGCGTAAGCAGGCGGAGGATGCGCTTGAGCAGAGTGAAGAAAGATACCGAGGCTTGGTAGAGAATAGTTTCGACGGCATCTTTATCCAAAAAGGCCCCAAGATCATATTTACCAACCAGCGTTTAAATAAGATGCTTGGTTATGAGATAGGCGAGCTATTAGGATTAGACCACTGGCTGGTATATCACCCTGACTACCAAGAGCTGACAAGAAAACGGGCACTGGCCCGTATGCAAGGGGAAAAGATACCACCCCAGTATGAGGTCAAGTTACAGCGTAAAGACGGATCATGGTTCTATGGAGAGATCAATGCCCGGGTTATCAGTTTCGAAGAAGGACCTGGGATACAGGTCTGGGTTCGAGACATCAGTGAGCGCAAGCAAGCAGAGGAGGAGTTGCGGGATAGCGAAAAGCGTTTAAAGACCATACTGGATTCCATACAGGCAGGAATTGTGCTCATCAATGTTGAAACACACACGATTGTTGATGCAAATCCTGCTGCCATCAAAATGATAGGTGCCCCTAAAGAAGAGATTATTGGTCATGTGTGTCATAAATTCATCTGCTCTGCGGAAAAGGGAAAATGTCCGATTACTAATCTAGGACAAGAGATAGATAACTCAGAGAGAATACTTCTTACAGCAACTGGAGAAGAAGTTCCCATTTTAAAAACTGTTACCCCCATTCTATTGAACGGTCAGGCGCACTTGCTAGAGAGCTTTTTTGACATCACTGAGAAAAAGAAACTCGAGGCCCAACTACAACAGGCCCAGAAGATGGAAGCCATTGGTACCTTAGCAGGTGGCATTGCCCATGATTTTAATAATATGCTCCAGGCAATTTCCGGTTATACCCAGATCCTTCTGATGGGAAAGAAGGCGAGCGATCCTGACTATGAGAAACTTGAAGCAATTGAAAAATCTGCCCAGAGGGCCAGTGATCTTACCAAACGTCTCCTGATTTTTAGCCGTAAAGTGGAAAGTAAGCTCAGGCCCATAGATCTAAACCAGGAGATTGAACAGGTCTCTAAAATGCTTGAGCGGACTATCCCAAAGATGATCAATATTGAATTACACCTGGCAGAAAACCTAAAAATCATCAATGCAGATCCTGCCCAGATAGAGCAGATTATGATGAATCTTGGAGTTAATGCCAGGGATGCCATGCCTGATGGCGGAAGACTGATATTTGAAACAGAAAATGTGATTTTAGATGAGCAATACTGCAAAATCCATCTGGGAGCCAGACCGGGGAAATATGTTAAGCTAAGCATTTCTGACACCGGCCACGGTATGGATAGGGAGATCCTAAGCCACATCTTCGAGCCCTTTTACACCACCAAAGAGACCGGCAAAGGCACAGGACTTGGTTTGGCTATGGTCTATGGCATTGTCAAAAACCACGATGGATACATCATGTGCTACAGCGAGCCAGGTGAGGGTACTACCTTTAAGATCTATTTTCCTATTATTGAAAAAGAAATAAAAACTATGGAGTCTAAAGAGGAAAAAGTCCCTATCAAAGGTGGCAGTGAGACTATTTTGTTAGTAGATGATGAAGAGGCTATCCGAGAACTTGGTGAAGATATATTTACCAGGTTTGGCTACACCGTGCTTATGGCCTCTGATGGGGAAAGTGCCTTAGAGATATACAGTGAGAAGAAGGAGGAAATCAATCTGGTCATTCTGGATATAATCATGCCAGGGATAGGCGGCAGGCGTTGTTTGGAAAAGCTTCTCAAGATGAATCCCAGGGTGAAGGTTATTATCGCCAGTGGTTATTCCATCAATGGACCCACTAAGGAAGTCCTTGAAGCTGGAGCAAAAGGCTTCATCAGCAAGCCTTATGATATGAGAGGGATGCTGAAAACAGTTCGCAAGATCCTGGATGAGGATTGAAGCCTTACTTTAATTTTCAAAATTATTCCTACTTGATGTCTAACAATCAATCTGATAATTTAAATATATTAAAGGCATTTAAGAGCGCCAATCTTTTCGATAAAGTTGCCTTAATTTTATCCATCTGGTTCGGCACAGGCCTTTTACCTGGAATGCCAGGTACTTTTGGCACAGCCGGGGCAATACCTTTGTATCTATTAACAAATTTTTTAGGTGCAAGATACCGGGCCTTACTTATACTGATAATAATCATAGTGGCAATATGGTCATCTCATAGAAGCCAATGTATCCTGGGCACAGATGATCCAAAGGAGATCGTTATCGATGAAGTAGCCGGATTTTTATTGACCATTATTTTTATCCCCTTTACCTTGAGAAACCTGATAGCAGGGTTTTTTCTTTTTAGGTTTTTTGATATCCTAAAACCACCTCCAATAAAGATAATAGAAAAAAAGGTAAAGGGAGGACTTGGGGTCGTCCTCGACGATCTCGTAGCCGGTTTATATACATATCTATCCTTACGGTTTCTTCTATATATGCTGAACTGATGGAATTTTGGAATTTGCGAATTGAGGAATTGAGGAATTGAGGAATTTAGGGATTAGGCACTTAACATTGAAGAGATTATGCAAACAGAGATTATAATCATAGGTAATGAACTGATCTCAGGGAAGACAAGAGATCTTAACGGCTGGTATGCATCAGGTTGCCTTTTATCCCACGGTCTTGAAGTAAGTGAAATTAGAACCGTGGGTGACAACTACAATACACTTTCCTCTGTGTTGAAGGCAGCTATAAAAAGGTCTAATTTTATAATTATTACTGGCGGATTGGGCCCTACTGAAGATGACCTAACCACCGAGATAGTATCCAAGGCCTTAAACAGGCCCCTTTTACTTGATCAGACCGTTCTCAATCATATAAAGGAATATACGAAAAAATTCGGCCTAACCTGGTCTCCTTCTTTAGAAAAATTAGCCTGGCTTCCAAGAGGGGCCAAGATTTTAGATCCTAAAAGAGAGATGTGCGGTTTTTCATTATCTGAAGGGGACAGTCTCCTCTACTTCTTGCCAGGTGTACCTGAGCAGATGAGGGAGTTGATGAATAGGGCCGTTATTCCGGATATTCTGAGAAGGTACAGACCAGCTACTGTCCCACAGCATAGAATACTTAAAGTTTACGGATTAAGTGAATCCCGTATTTCAGATGTCTTCAAAGGCCTCAGCAATGAACTAAAAAGGGTAATGTTTGGATTTTATCCCTCCTTCCCTGAAAACCACATCACTATCACAGTCCGGGGCAAAGAGGATGCAGAGATTGAAAGTGAATTAAATAGGGCAGAGAAGAAGATCAACAATCTTTTAGGGCCTTATATATTTGCATCTGGTGATAAAACCATGGAGTCTATAGTTGGAGAGTTGCTAAAGGAACGGAAGATGACGGTATCAGTAGCGGAATCATGCACGGGCGGTCTCATTGGTCACAGGCTCACAACTATATCTGGGAGCTCTCTTTATTTTGAAAGGGGCCTTATTGTTTACAGTAACAGATCTAAGGTCGAGATGCTCGGGGTAATGCAACAAACCATAGATTCATATGGGGCTGTCAGCGATCAGACAGTAAGGGAAATGGCTGAAGGTGTCAAAAAAATTGCAAAAACTGATCTGGGGCTTGCTGTAACAGGGATTGCCGGACCTTTAGGCGAATCAGAGGATAAACCAGTTGGTACTGTATTTATTGGCCTATCTGCAGACGGCAAAATATTCTCTGCACAATACCGTTTTTCAGGAGACAGAGATAAGGTAAAGCTTAATACTTCAGAGATGGCCCTTGACTGGGTAAGGAGATATCTAAATGGGTATCCGTTCATTCCTGGCATTTGAACTTCCACCTGAGATTAGAGAACAAATCAGGGCTGTTTCCAAAGAATTACAAAAATCAAACCTGCCAGTGAGATGGGTTAAGGTAGAGAACATTCATCTTACTATAATATTTCTTGGCTCTGTTGATGAAGATACAGTAGATGATATAAAAGAAAAGGCAACTTTTGTGGTTAAAAGGTTTCCCGCATTTAAGATTAGGCTTAATGCTGTTGGGGTATTCCCGCATTGGAGGAGGCCACGGGTTATCTGGATTGGCCTTAATGGAGATATAGATAGATTGTCAAATCTCAGGGATGAATTACAGAAAGAACTAAAGTCCTTAGGTTTCATGCCGGAAAAAAGGCCATTTAGACCACACCTAACACTCGGCCGATTTAAAGGTCCATTAGATCGGGATGAGGATATGAAATGGATTCTTGATAGATATCATGATATTAATAGTGATCTATATTACCTGAATGAACTTATTCTTTATAAAAGTGATCTCAAGCCAGGTGGGCCGGTTTATACAAAAATGGCTACGTGGCCCCTGAGTAAGGAGAACTTAGGGGCTGCGCCCTAATTGGGGTACCTGCCCGCAATGCTTCGCAACGCGAGGCGGGCGGGTTGGAGTGATGGAGTATTGGAGTGATGGGTTGAGAGGTAGAAGAACAATCAATATAACTTTTTCCACTTTAATAGCCCATTATTCCGTAAGCGAAGGATAAAGTAAGAACAGCAAAAATATGTTGTGAATTCAATAAGTTGTAAAAATTCTGAGACGTTTAATTAGGCTTTAGCAAAAAGGGGAATTGTTATGGCAACAAATTCAGAAAAGCAAAAGTCTGTGGATCTGGCTATTACACAGATTGAAAAGCAGTATGGAAGGGGCTCTATTATGAAATTGGGTCGAGATGGGGCGGTTATAGATATTCCTGTCATCTCTACAGGCTCGCTTGCCTTAGATGCAGCCCTTGGGTTGGGTGGTGTACCAAGGGGGAGAGTGATAGAGATCTTTGGTCCAGAGGCCTCAGGAAAAACCACCCTCGCCCTCCACATTGTTGCAGAGGCCCAGGCCAAGGATGGGATGGCTGCCTTTATAGATGCAGAACATGCCCTTGATCTGGCATATGCCAGGAGACTCGGAGTCAATATTGATGATCTTCTTGTCTCCCAACCAGACAACGGCGAGCAGGCACTGGATATAGCTGAAATCCTGGTGAGAAGCGGGGCCATGGATGTCTTGGCAATCGACTCTGTCGCAGCCCTTGTCCCAAGGGCAGAGATAGAAGGTGAAATGGGAGACCAGCAGATTGGATTACAGGCGAGATTGATGTCCAAGGCCCTCAGAAAATTGGCAGCAACTATTAACAGATCAATGACATGTGTCATTTTTATTAATCAGATCAGGATGAGGATCGGGGTGATGTTTGGAAACCCAGAGACTACTACCGGTGGACTTGCACTCAAGTTTTACGCCACCCAGCGCCTTGATATCCGAAGGATAGCCTCAATACAAGAGGGAGACAAAACAATAGGGAACAGAACCAGGGTTAAGGTAGTAAAAAATAAGATTGCTCCTCCTTTCAGGATGGCAGAGTTTGATATTATCTATGGTAGCGGGATATCAAAGGAGGGAGACATATTAGACTTGGGTGTTGAATTAGATATAGTTGAGAAGAGTGGCGCCTGGTATTCATTTAATGAGGAGAGGATTGGCCAGGGAAGGGAGAATGTTCGAAGATTTTTGGCCGAGCATACGGATATAATGAAAGATATCTCTGACAGGGTAAAGGAAAAGCTTGGCTTGGGTGAAAAAAAAGATATTTCTGAAGAAGAAACTCA
>JAUWZC010000247.1 GCA_030615565.1 Desulfobacteraceae bacterium
CTTTTGCAATAATATGTTGGCAATAGGTTTTCCTACAATGTTAGATCTGCCGACAACCACAACCTCGGCACCCTCTATTTCCACACCGGATCTGACAATAAGCTCCTGGATACCGGCTGGGGTGCAAGGGAGGAATTTAACCTCACCCCCGCCTATCATCAATCTACCGACATTAATCGGATGGAATCCGTCCACATCTTTATCCGGGTCAATCGCGTTGAGTATCTTCTTTTCATCGATATGTTTGGGTAGTGGCAGTTGAACTAGTATGCCATGAATGGAGTCGTCCTTATTGTATTTACCAATAATAGAAAGCAACTCCTCTTCTTTAATCTCCACAGACTGATTGTCCTGGATCTCTTTGTATCCAAGATTTTGGGCAGTTCTGATCTTGGATGTAACATAGGAAATCGAGGCAGGATCTTCCCCGACAAGGATGGTCACCAGGCCAGGGACAACACCATGATCTTCTTTTATCTTGTCAACCTCTGCCTTGAGTTCTTTTAAGATCTCATCTCTGACTTCTGTTCCTTTGATCAGTTTAGCAGTCATCTTTAATCTCCTTTCTTTCTTTAAAATAAACGTAACTAATCAGGTTCAAAGTTCTGGGGTTCACGCCTGCCCGCCGTCCGGCAGGCGGGGTTCAGGGTTAACCAGATGAAAGAGAGGTTCGATTCCGAGCCGAATGCTAAAGTTTATCCGGTTCTTGCGATATGCAAAGCGTTCTTGCACGGAAGTCCAGACCTGCCCGCCATCGCTCTCGCTCAGGCGAGGCGGGCGGGGCGAACCCTATGTCACCCTGGATCCGCCCAACCGTGAACTGTGAACCCCTGGCCCAGACCTGATTTCAAGAAGTTGGATTTAAGAGAGATACTTTTAAATAGTCAGGGGTTGCTTTCCTTGATAACGGCCATCGCGCCAGGGCGGGCTTGAACCTGACAACCTGAGTAACTACAAATAAACTATTAATACTAAACCCTTCTTTTATGATGAAATTAATTTGATTAGCTCGATATCATAAATATATTCAAATATCAAATCCTAAAATGAAAAAAACTATCTTTTACCCTTACTCTGGCATTACCCTCTTGACCCCATAATCTAGATAGGATAATTTTTATCTTATGGAAAAAGATATTAATACATTAAAAAAAATCATTACTAACTCCGATAGGATAACAGTCCTTACAGGGGCTGGTATCTCTGCTGAAAGTGGGGTACCCACATTCAGGGGTTCTGGTGGCATATGGCGGAATTACCAGGTAACAGATGTGGCTACACCGCAGGCATTTGCCAGGGATCCGGAGCTGGTATGGGAATTCTATAATTGGAGGAGGGATCTCATCAGTAAGGTTACCTTTAACCCTGGTCACAAGGCCCTGGTTGAATTAGAAAAGCATGTTAACGATTTTACTCTTATCACCCAGAATGTTGATGGCCTGCACAGAGAAGCTGGAAGCAGAAGATTACTCGAGATTCATGGTAATCTCTGGGTAGTCAGGTGCATCAAATGCGGTCTTTTAACTATGGATAGGTCTCAGAATATGGGCCGATTACCCAAGTGTACCAAGTGTGGAGGTCTTCTGAGGCCAAATGTTGTCTGGTTTGGAGAATCCCTTGATTCTGATATCTTAAACAAGGCTGTTGAGTCAGCAAGAAATTGTGAGCTTATGCTCGTTGTTGGAACATCTGCCATCGTTCAACCAGCTGCATCCCTTGCCTTTAAAGCCAAAGCAGCAGGAGCTGTAGTTGCTGAGATCAATATAGAAAGGACACCCCAATCAGGGCAGATGGATTTTGTTTTAACTGGTAAGGCCGGAGATATTCTACCGATGCTGGTCGAGGGCCTTAATTGAAAATATAGGGGCTTGATATCCACTGTTTTTTGTTGGGCATTCTTTCATCTCTCACAGAGGACACAGAGTATTGATCCCCGACAACTCGGGACTGAGGGGGCAATCCAGATCAAATTTCTATCCAGCTATCGCTGGAAGCTTGCCCCTTTAGGGGCTGAGTATTTGGCCCGATTTCTCCTTCTCAAGAAATCAGGCCAAACTCTTTTTCTCTGTGAACTCTGGGAGCTCAAGCGACTGCAAGGAGCGGGCGAGAGAAACTCATGAGTGTCTAAGATTAGAATAAGTAATCTTATTTACGAACCAGGTACCAAGTTATGCAAAGGCCTCCAGGAATTATTACCCTAACTACGGACTTTGGTGAAAGCGACCCTTATGTAGCCATAATGAAGGGGATCATCCTTTCCATTAATCCGGATGCAAGGATTGTAGACATAACCCATCAACTCCCTGCCGGTTCAATTCAAGAGGGGGGTTTGATAATCAAGGAGTCCTATAAATACTTCCCTTCAGGCACAGTTCATGTAGGTGTTGTTGACCCTGGAGTCGGCGGCAAAAGAAGGCCTATAACAATGCTCGCGGATAACCATTTCTTTGTAGGCCCTGATAACGGTCTATTCTCACCCATGATAGAGGTGCAAGGGCACACGGGTATTATTCATCTAAAGGAAAAAAGATACTGGATGAATAAAATCAGCTCCACCTTTCACGGGAGAGATATCTTTGCACCTGTTGCTGCCCATTTATCCCTTGGGGTTAACCCCTTTCTCATGGGTGAAAAAATTGACAATCCAACTACTCTGACCTACCCTCTTCCCAGCAAGAATAACAGTGATCTTGTTGGAGAGGTCATAAGGGTGGATCACTTTGGAAACCTCATCACTAATATCACCAGAGAGTACCTCAGCACATTTCTTAAATCGAAAAGTTTAATTATTAAGATTGCTAGTCTGGTTTTAAAGAAAATAAGCAATACCTATAATGATGTTCCAGAAGGTCAGCCTCTGGCATTGATAGGTAGTTCTAACTTATTAGAGATATCTATTAATATGGGAAGTGCAACAAAATATCTCGGTCGGGAATATGGAGTAGGCACAAAGGTGATTGTTAGGCGACATTCTGCGAATATCGAATTGTAAATTGTAAGATAAAAGACATCATCTTTCAGAATAAGTTACAGTGAAGTAGAAATAATTTTGTTCCGACAAGTCAGAACATTTTGATATTTACATTTTTCATTGAGGTTTGCGAAAAAACAACGGCCTTTAAATCCACCTCGGCGAACAAAGCTTCATTAAATTATTAAAGTCAACTTCTCCAATAAGCAAACTGTTAGGCTTTCCTAACCCTCTCTTTTATTCGCTGGATATGCCCTCTGCCCAGACCCTTAACCTCGCAACCTAATTTAAACAACCTTTCTATCTCTCTATCATCAAGGATACCAAAACAGTCTACCACTGCCAAAGGGCCACCTGCCATTTTAACAATATCATCTGGTTTGAGTTTCAGGTATTCCTTGTGTCTGACAGCC
>JAUWZC010000272.1 GCA_030615565.1 Desulfobacteraceae bacterium
TTTTTTCGATAAATTGCCTTACTAAGGAAGATACTAAGTTCATAAAGGATAATAATGGGTAGTGCCATCATTAGCTGTGTGGCAACATCAGGGGGGGTTAAGATTGCGGACAAGATAAATGAGCAAAGAATAGCAAACTTGCGGAATTTTTTCATTGATTCTGGGGTAATCAGTCCAATCTTGGTCATAAATAGGACCACGATAGGCATCTCGAAAACCAGGCCGAATGCTAAAAGCAACCTGATTGCAAATGAGAAATATTGCTTTACAGAAGGAAGTGCCTGAATTTCTTCGGTTGCAAAACTCACAAAAAACTTGAAACCATAAGGAAAAACAACAAAGTATCCGAACAGAGAGCCAGTAACAAAGAGGATAGTGGAAAATAAAACAAAAGGGATAATATATTTTTTTTCCTTCTGGTAAAGGGCAGGGGCCAGAAACATCCATAACTGATAAAAGATAATGGGGATAGCTAGAATAATGCCGGCAACAAGGGCTACCTTAATATAGGCTATAAACATCTCAGGGAGATTGGTAAATATAAGCTGGCTGTCATCAGGGAGGACTTTTGTTAGGGGTAGAATGAGATAAGAAAAAAGTTGTTTAGCAAAGATATAAGAGATAATAAACCCGATTCCAATGGCTATTGCGCAGACGATCAATCTTCCCCTTAGCTCTTCTAAGTGGGCCAAGAATGGCTGTTTTTCATCTGTCATTTTCTTTTTTCTCAATGCCGCTTTCCTTGTCCTGTCCCTTATTAATCTCTAATTTTGTATCATCTTTTCCTTTTATTCCCTCTTCTGTTTCAGATTCATTTAGCAAACCGCTTACAGAGTCAGCCAATTCTTCTTCTATTCCTTTAAGTTCATCTTCCATATCAAGATTTGATTTTATCTCATTAGTTGCTTTTCTAAACTCAGCCATCCCCTTACCCAGAGCTCTGGCTAAGTCAGGCAACTTCTTTGGGCCTATAATAATCAAGGCAATCACAAAGATAATGATCAATTCAGGCATACCTATACCGAACATATTTTAGGCCTCCTTTTAAAGTCCACTTATTATTATCTCCTTTACAAGGAGCGATGGGGCCCCGATCCTGCCGAGAAATCTCAAATTGTCTCCCAATTCTTCAACATTGGAAAACAGATTATGGATTGAGCCGGAAATAGTTACCCCCTTTACTGGAAAGACTACCTTTCCCTTTTCTATCCACATGCCAGATGCCCCTAAGGAAAAATCTCCGGAAACAGGATCAACCATATGAACACCCATTAATTCGCTGATTAGAAAACCTTTATCCATGCTGGATAGGAGTTGATCAAGTTGCAAATGCCCGGGACTTATGTAGAGATTTGATGTGGATGTGGAAGGAGGGGAAGAGATTTGGCCCCTAATAGAATTCCCTGTCAATTGAGATCCTGTCTTTGTTGCCCAGTACCTATCATAAAGATAAGACTGCAATCTTCCCTTTTTTATCAATGTGGTCTTTTTCTGTGGTGTTCCTTCGTGGTCAAAAGGAGCACTCCCTATACCTTTAGGATAGAGCCCATCGTCTATCAGTTGAATACTTGGTGAAGCAATTATATGGTTGATTTTATCCTTGAGGAGAGATTTGCCTTTATATACATTCTCTCCAAAAAAGGAAGATGACCAGACACTAAGCAGATCAGCTACAACCCTGTTTTCAAAAACGGCTGGACATGTACGTGTAGAAATCTGGCGGCTTCCCAACATGTCAATTGCTCTTTTGGCTGCGCTAAGACCGATCTTGATTGGATCAATGTCAGCATAAGACCTGGCAAAATCATATTCCCAGCCCATTTCAGAGTTGTTATTATCCTCTGCGAGGACCATCAAGGCCATCGTAATGAGGGTTCCTTTCTTTTCAAGATCAAGGCCTTTAGAGGTGATTATGGAGATATAATCTTTTATTTCCTTGTATTCAGCTTTTCGTACCTTTTTTATGCGGGAATCAGTGCTAAGAGCTCTGTTTTCCATTTCTTTAACATGATCTATCTTCTTTTTTTTACTTATTTTAGAAAGAGCTTTGTCAAAAGTGCCCAGATCAGGGATATCTATTCTTTCAGCTGTAGGAAAGCCATGGATAGGATCAAAATCAGCCTGATTTGCCAATTCAACTGCCCGCTCTGTTAGCAGGGTCAAACTATCAGGAGTTGGTCCAAAGAGATAGGTAAACCCCATTCTTCCTTTATTCAGAATCCTGAGTGCAAGACCTAATTCTCTGGATGTGCGGAAATGATCCACCTGGCCATCTTTTATTTCAAAGGATAAAATCTTTTTTTTAGAGAAAAAAATTTCGAACTCCACCCCCCGATACCTGCTTAACCGATCAGATATGATTTTTACTATATCCTCTTTTTTCATAATCATTTAAATGCTTTAATAACTTTAGGCACTTTCAACTTTAGGCACTTTAGTCACTTTTTATGATCAATCATAGTTTAAGGATCATCGCGATCTCATCACAGTCAGGAAATTTCGGACATTTTAGACAATCAGCCCAAATCTTATGTGGCAGTAATGATTTTTCTATCTCTTTAAAACCAAATCGGGCAAAGAATCCCTTTATCAGGGTCAAAACAAATACCTTTGTGAGACCAATTTCAACTGCCTCTGAAAGACATGCCTCAACAAGTTTAGAACCAAGGCCTCTTTTTTGGTCCTCTTCAACAACTGCTAAGGATCTTATCTCCCCTAAATCTTCCCACGATATACTGAGGGTGCATACCCCTAAAAGGCTCCCCTTTATCTCACTGTTTTCTATAACATAGAAATCCCGGAGATGGTCATAGAGTTCACTTAATGAACGAGGGAGCAGAAGATCCTGGTCTGCATAATTAGTTAAGATTGCATGGATAGATTTTA
>JAUWZC010000123.1 GCA_030615565.1 Desulfobacteraceae bacterium
CCCGGGCAAATCAGGGATATGGCCATTTAGGAAAAAAGCCTGGAGATGTACAGTGTCAATGAATATAGATATATTAGATGTTAATAGGGGAACAATACTTTTAAGTAAAGAGATAGCAGACAAAATTACATTACCAAGTAAAGAAGCTACAGAAGAAACGGAAAAAGCTGCTAATGCAGAAATAAAAAAAAGGGCTCTCAAGGAATGCCTGCCGGATATCCTCAAGAGAGCAGAAAAGGCTACTTGCCTTTCACTCAATCATGAGCTCTGGACAGGTAGAATAATTTCTATAAATAAGAAAGAAATTATTATCAACGCTGGCCGCGACGTAGGGCTTAGGCCAGCGGTTGTGCTTGAAGTCTTTGACAAAGGAGAACGCATCACCTCTTTTAAAGAACAAACCTATCAGTTACCAGGTATAAAGGTGGGAGAAATAAAAATTGTTAGTATAAAACAACGCCATTCCTATGCCGAACCTATTAAGGAAGGATATTTCAAACTAGGACAGATAATAAGAATTAAGGACTAAGGGGAAAGCATTTCTCTGGCATGCGCAAGGGTCTTCTCAGATATAACTCGACCACCAAGAAGTCTGGCAATCTCATTGATCCTACTTTCCCTGTCTAATGAGGTAATAAAGGCCCGGGTTCTGCCTCTACTAACCCTTTTTTCAACCAAGAAATGTGTCTCTCCGCATTTGGCTATCTGAGGAAGATGGGTAATTCCTAAAATCTGATGGTAATTGGCAAGTGATCTTAGTTTTTCACCAACAACAGCAGCCGTAGCACCCCCAATACCAGAATCAATCTCATCAAAGACAAGGGTTTCAATTAAACCAGATCGAGCCAATATAGTCTTTAAAGCAAGCATAATCCTGGATAGTTCCCCTCCTGAGGCAATCTTGGCCATTGGCCTTAAATCTTCACCCACATTTGGCGATATCATAAACTCCAACACATCTATTCCGTCAGCGGTAAGGATAGAATCAATCATGTCTGCTGAAATATTTTCACTATTTGATTGGTTGGAGATAAATTTGATTCTAAATCTCGTTCCAGCCATATCCAGCAAATTTAACTCCTCTTCCACCTTTTTTTCAAATTCTTTTGCTATTTCATGTCTCTTTAAAGAGAGCTTGGTGGCCAGGTTCAATAGATCTTGCTTTTTCTCTTCAAGCTGGGTCTTAAACCTTTTCAGTTCCTCCTTCGTCTGGGTTAATTGATACTCCTTTTGAGAAAGCTCCTCCTTAAAAGATAATATGTTCTCAATGGAAGAGCCATATTTCTTTTTCAATCGCCTGATAAGTTGCAGTCTCTCTTCAACCTCTTCCAGCCTTCTTGGATCGACCTTTAAATGAGAGTAAAAATCCCGTAACTCCAAGGCCAAATCTTCCAACTGAACCTGGGCTGATTCCAATTGTTTCTTATAATGGTCCAGATGAGGGTCAATTGTACCACCCTTATCCATATCTTTTGCTAGTATGCTCAAGATAGATAAAACAGATTCATCCTTTTCATAGAGGGCCTGATAGCCTTTAAAAGCTATATCAATTAACCTCTCAGCATTCATAAGTCGACTCTTTTCAGCCTCAAGTCTGCTGTCTTCATCTGGAACAAGTTTTGCCTCTTCGATCTCCTTTATCTGAAATTGGGTAAGTTCTCGCCTTTCGGCTTCCTCTTTTAAACGGCCCTTAAGCCTTTCTATCTTTTCCTTAAGAGAGTAATAATCACGGTAAAGCTCATTGAGCATAAGCCTGTCTTTAGTCAGGCCACCAAAATCATCCAAAATAAAGAGATGGTTATCAGGCTTGAGGAGAAGCTGGTGCTCATTCTGCCCAGAGACACTTATCAGATGAGGGCCAAGTTTAGAAATCATCTGCAGTGTAGCCAGAGAGCCATTGATCCATACCCTGCTCTTACCCTGCTTAGAGATAGTCCTTTTTATCAGCACCTCACCATTAAAAGGTATGTCCATGTCCCTTAAAAAACTGGAAAGGAGAGACTGTAAAGGCAGTTGAAAAAGGGCCTCAACTACTGCCTTGTCAGCACCGGTTCGTATAAGATCTGGTGATGTACGTCCCCCTAAAATCAGATTAACAGCATTGATAATAATTGATTTTCCTGCACCAGTCTCTCCAGAGAGTATATTTAATCCTCTTGAAAAGCTGACCGACAGAGAATCTATAATTGCAAAATCAGTAATAGCAAGTTGAACAAGCATAAATCAGATTTGCCCCCAAGTTACCCTGATCACCTCTTGGTATGTTGTCTCGCCATCGAGCATCTTTTTAATGGCATTTTCCCTGAGTGTAATCATACCCTCATTGCAGGCAGCCTGCCTAATCATATCGGCACTCCCTTCCTGTGCAATAATATCCTTTATTGGCTCTGTAACAGATATAACTTCAAAAATGCCAACCCTCCCCAAATAGCCTGTTCCCCTGCACTTTATACAACCATTACCCCTTTTTAGCCTGATTATCCCTGTCTTGTCTGTCTTGATACCCATAGCCATAAGATCATCGGCACTAATTTCAAAGCTCTCACTACAGGAAGGGCAGATCTTGCGCAAAAGGCGCTGAGCCAAAACGCCGGTCAAGGTAGCATGTATAAGAAAGCGGGGAACACCTATGTCTACCAGGCGGGTAATGGCCAAGGGGGCATCATTAGTATGGAGGGTCGAGAGCACCAAGTGCCCTGTCAAGGTTGCCTGAATAGCATTCTGGGCTGTCTCCAGGTCTCTCATCTCCCCAATCATGATTATATCAGGGTCCTGTCTTAATATATTCCTCAAAATGCTCGCAAATGTTATACCTGCAGTCGGTTGTACTGCTATCTGGTTGAAATCTTCATAAACCATTTCGATGGGATCTTCCACAGTGGTAATGTTTTTTTCCTCAGTAGATAAATGTCTCAATGTAGAATAAAGTGTGGTGGATTTTCCACTACCAGTAGGGCCACATACCAGAACAAGACCATGGGGAAGATTAATAAACTGCTGGTAACGCACTAGATCCATTGATGTCATACCGAGCTGGCCTACGTCCTGTAAGAGGATATCTGGATCCAGTATCCTCATAACAGTTTTCTCACCAAAGGCTGTAGGTACTGTTGAGACCCTGATCTCTGCCTCAACCCCTTGGCCCCTGTCAATCTTGATCCTGCCATCCTGTGGACGTCTTTTTTCTGCCATGTCAAGGCGAGAAAGGGTCTTAATCCTGGAAATCATAGCCCCATGAACACTTTTTGGTAATTCATAGATGGAATGCAAGACACCATCGATTCTCAGCCTCACTAAACTGGTATTCCTCTTTGGTTCAATATGAATATCGCTGGCCCTTTGATCAAAGGCATAGTTAAAGAGGTGGTCAACAGCATTTACAATGTGTCTATCATCTGATGGAAGATCCCTTGCTTCCCGAAGCCTAACATACTGTTCCAGGTTACCGAGGTCAATTGAGGGATAAGAAAACTGCTCCTCGGCTGCGGCAATGGATCTTCTGAAGCCATAAAATTCATCTATAAATTTTATAATATCGGATTTGCTTGAAACAACTGGTTTAGCCTTTAAATGACTAACCCTACTTATATCCTCCATAACCTCAATATTATGAGGATTTGGTGTGGCTACAGTAAGCCAACCATCTTTAACAGCTATAGGTAAAACGAGATGCTTCATGGCGAACGTTCTGGGAATGGTTGTTGTCACCAGCTTCAGATCAAGCTCCAGTGGATCTATCTTCTTGTAATCTATTTTCCACTCCTCAGCCAGGGCCTGGAAGGTAGTTTCCTCATCGAGTTCTCTGGTTGGGTCATCTTCACGAACAAGCTTCAAAAAAGAAATAATATCAATGATAGTTACAGGATTCATTATTCTTGAAGAAGAGCCCCCTGAGGCATCTTTGATTATCTGAAGTTTCTCTAACTTCTTTTGGAGGGTATCCTTTTTTTTAAAAATCTCCTGCCTTTGTTCTTTTGATATAAGGCCCCTCTTTAAAAGAATTCGACAAACATTTTCTGCTGATAGTGGAGAAACGGAGTTTTTTGTCATAATGCTAATGGCCTTTCATGTTATTTTATAAAACTATTCAGCCACCAAGGCACAAAGACCCAAAGAAAAAATGAATATAAATTGAATAACGGAGTTTTCTCATTAATGAGCCGCAGGCTCATTAATTTCAATGTGCCACGCATTAAAAAGGCTGTAACCGTTCACGGGTTCAGAGGTTTAGGGTTCAACGGAAATCTGAAAAGTCCTACGAGCAAGGTTAACGAAAGAAAGGTAACCCTGAACGGTGAACCCTGAACCTGTGAACGCCTACGAATAATTATATAATCTTGGTGTCTTGGTGCCTTTGTGGCAAGATACCTGAGTAGTTACGCTTTATAAAGTTATCATTTCATGTTTCTTCAATCAAAGCCTTTTTACCTATACATCCCTTTTAGCAAATATAGCCTGGGCTAAAGACAAATCTTCAAGCGTATCTATCCCCATAACCTCCTCCTCTTCCTCAACAAGGGCAAAGCCAACCTTAAGTCCATCATTGCTCATCAACTCAACCAAGTCAGTGATAAAATACTCCTCGACAACCATTATTCGACCATCCCTTTCTTTTTCTACCCTATGAGGTCTCCTCTTTAATTTCTTCAGGTACTTAAGCAAGGCCGATCTCCTGGCTGCATATATGCCTGAGTTAAAAATCTGAAAGTGACTTTGCCTCTCTAATGAATAGTCCTTCCAATATCTCCACTCAGTGATCCTTTTAACATTTCCATTTTCTATCTCTAAAATACCATATTGAGCTCTATCCATTGGTTTAAAGCCTAAGACAATTAGATCTAGATATTTAAGGTGGCTTATGAGGTTATGATATGTGGTCTCCATTACAAATGGAATATCTCCCATAGTGATAATAAAATACTCTTGATCTGTTTGCTCTAAAAAATCCTGTGCTGCGATAAGGGCACCCCCTGTTCCATTGGGGACAGATTGATCACAGTAAAAAACACCAAGATCACGAGTCACCTTCATAACCTCATCTTTTTTGTGGTGTATCACCAAAGTCTTTGGTCCTCTTGGAAGATTCCTAACAATTTCAAAAATGATTGGATGCTCTCCTTCAAAGGGATTTGATCCAGGTATTAATGGGAGGAGGATCTTGCTGCCAGAAAAATCCTTCATCCTGCTTCCATAGCCAGCAGCAAATATAATAGAAGCAGCTTGCACTTCTTCCATCACCTTTCCTATGTCCTCCTTTTATTCGGTAATGTCTGTTGATAGTTGCCAGCCATATGCACACTGATTTAGCTTAAGGAAATCAAAAGTAAAATCCTGTCAAATAGAAAATCAATCCTACCATTAGCCCAACAGCAAAATTTACAATCTTGACAAAAATAAAACTCCTTTTTGAGTCAGCCAGCAAGGGAAGCATTCCATGACCATCCTGAACAACAGAACTAGCCAAAAGAATACCAAAGGGGGTTGCCCCTTGTGCAAAAAGGGTTACAAATATCATATGCGGGCCAGATTCTGGAATAAGACCTACAAGGCATGCAATCAACATAACAGTTAGATAATTTGCCTTAATCCAGGACTCAAGATCTAAATAATCTATTAAAAAATACATTAGCAGCAAAGCGCCAAATGTCCACAGGAATACCCTTGGAATATGAACCTTTACTATATGTTCCCATAGGTGTTTTTCAAGAAAATGCTCGGGAACTGTGGAAACGATAAAAAGCGCTAATAAGGGACCTATTAGGAATGTTATCTTTATCCAATTCCACTCTGAAGGGCCTAATTGATTAAAGGTTAATCCAGCAATGAATAATACCAAGACAATTATCAATAATCCGCGTTGAAGGGTAAAATTCTTTAATTGGTTAAAGATCTCACTCCTTGGAAAACAAACACATTCATCCTCATTATGAAACTCCAGTTCGTGACTCAACTTTTTTATCACTATAGAGCCTGGTTTAAATAGGATATCTGTTACAAAGCCAGCAGCAATGCCTACTAGAAATAGAATGAGGATTAAAATAAATGTCTTTCCTGGAAACATTGACAGCATTACATAGGCCTCATCCCCACTTGTTGCAATCATAACAGTCACCAATGCGCCAAGACTTACTATATTGTGGGCATAGAGAGCAACAACCGTGAATGCACCAAGACAACCAGGTGTAGCACCAAGTAAGGCAGATAAAATATACTGCATCCATCTTGATTTCTGTAATGAATCTTGCCAACTTCCTTGGGTCTGAACATTAACATACTCTATGATGAGCATCATTACGAAGACAAAGCTGGTAATCATTAAGGCGTGTTTAAGAGTTTCAATAATCATTGCAATTTCCTAGTCCACTGAAAATCTCGGTTTCTTTTTTCTCAGGTCATACAGCTCTTTCTTTTTTTCCTCTATAGCTGTTTCTAACTTCTCAATTACCAACATCTTCCAAACAATACCTTTCAATCAAAAAGTTCGTTTTCTGTTTCTGTATCCATTTTCACCCAGATCCTATATAATTTCTCTCCACCTTCCTCAAAACATTTGTACCCCTTAGAGTCAACCTCTTCTATCTTAACCTCCCCTAATTCTCTGCATTGGGACAACCAGTTTTGAAAATGCTCCCCACCGCCAAAATAGACCTTTTTCCATCTGTT
>JAUWZC010000112.1 GCA_030615565.1 Desulfobacteraceae bacterium
GCCATACCAAAACATGCCCTCAGGAGCCAGACAATTCCCTGATCCACATCAGCGTCTGGCATGATAACGCAATGGTTTTTACCATTCCCGTTAATGGATGAGGTCTTTCCCAGTTTCCCGCACAACTCAAAAAGCTCCCAGCCTGCCTTATTAGATCCAATAAACCCAACCCCCTTTATCTCTGGTTGTAACAATATCTCTTTATTGATATTTCTTCCACCGTGGATAAGGTTTATCACCCCCGGGGGGAAACCTGCCTCTTGTGCCACCCGACATATGGCTTCTGCAGCTACAGGGGCTTGTCTGCTCGGGCTCACAATAACCGTACATCCGGCTGCCATGGCATAGGGAACAAAGGATGACCAGGCATGCATGGGAATATTGCCAGGGGTTATGATGAGAAAAGGGCCCCGTGGTTCCCATATGAGATATTGGTCAATGCCTGTGGCTACTTGGTCCAGATGTTCGTTCTGCTTGGCTAAACCGTACAGGGCGGAACAGGCAGATTCAATGTTTTCAATGACCCTGCTCACAGAACCCTTGGCTTCCTCTATCGTCCTTCCGTGATCCTGGGTCAAGATGCGGCATAGTTTATCATAATGCTCCATGAACTTTCCCCGCATATTGAAAAGTAGAGTTGCCTTATCTCGCAGGGGGAGGTCCCCCCATTCCTTGAAGGCCCTATGGGCGGCTTCAACAGCAGCACGAGCTTCTTGCATGGTTGCTGTCGGGAATTCCGCAATTACCTCATCTGTCGCGGGATTGGTGTCTTCATTGATTTTAGTAGAGTCTGAATCTATCCATTCACCATCAATAAAAAACTTTAATCTTCCATAATTGCTCTTAACTTCCGGTAATTTCATAAAACCTCCCTCATGAATGAAACTCAAATTTAAAGCCCCTAGGCATTTTCCAAAACCAAGCCTGAAAAGTGTAGCCCCTTTGGGGTAGTTTAATCGCAAAAATCCAAAGCACGAAATCCGAAATTCGAAACAATATCGAATGACAAAAATTCAAAAATAAAAACTTAAATTCAAAAATGAAAATCCAGTCAAATCGTTTTGATCATTTGTTCATTTGAATTTAGAATTTATTTCGAGTTTCGATATTCTTATTTCGAATTTTTTTAATTTACACAATTTCGGTAAATTATTTGATATCGAGAATTTTTTATCGATATTCCAGTGCTAAAATTCTAAAGTTGTTCTTCATCAAGCTCTTTATGAACCTCTAATCCCTTTACTATATGCTCCTTTGTTAGTTGTTCAGCCAATACCCTATCCCTTGCCTTAATTGCCTCCAGAATCTGTCGGTGGTATCTACAGGAAGATATGAGATGTCCTTCTTTAGTAAAGGATCTATAACTGACCCTCTTGATCTGATTATTCAAAGATTGGACCATTTTTCTCAACCTTCCGTGTCCTGCTATAATTGTAGTCGTTTCATGAAAAAGATTGTTTAGCTCCTCGTATTTTATAATATCAGGGCTGCTGTCATCATTAACGATCATTTCCATCTGTATTACTATTTTCTCCATCTTCTCGATGTCATTATCAGAAATTCTATCAATCGCAAGGGTCACCGCAAGAGTATAAAGGGCAATCTTTAGGGTATAGATTTCCCAAATGTCATTTTTTGTTACCTCAGATACAAACACTCCTCGCCTCGGTTCTCGTTTTATAAGACCCTCTGCCTCAAGGATCTTAAATGCCTCACGGACAGGAGGACGACTTATTCCTAACTGGGAAGAGATTTCTTGTTCTTTAATCCTCTGGCCCTGCCTTAACTTCCCTTTAATAATCATATCCTCGAGATACTTGGATGTATGGTCAACAATTGATTTTATCTTCATATCATCCCCCTAAAACTCACAGGGTTTATCAAATTCCTTTGCCCAGTATCTTCATGACTCGCTCCAGTTTTGCAGGAAGATCTATAATCTTAATATTTAAGGCCTGGTTTATGGCATTGATAATCGCTGGTGCTGTGGGAATAAGGGCAGGCTCTCCCACACCCTTTGCACCAAACGGGCCACTTGGTTCCTGGTCTTCCACGATAATCACCTCCACTGGCGGTACATCCATACTTGTGGGATAAAGATAATCAGTGAAAGATTTGGTTTTCCCTGGATTGAATTCTTCCATGAGGGCGTAACCTATACCCATAGCTACACCACCGATTATTTGTCCCTCTACATTTGCTGGGTTAATGGCCTGACCAACGTCAACAGCAGCAATAACATGCTTTACAGAGACCTCCCCAGTTCCGGTATCCACCTCAACTTCTACATAATAAGTGCCAAAGGTATAGGTGGCATAAGGAATTCCCTGGCCAGTTTCCTTATCCAGTAAGGTAATAGGAGGGTCGAAACGGCCTTCTCCTATAGCTATTTGACCTTTTCGATTTATTTTTTTAGCCAATTCTTTTAAAGTTATGACCTTATTGCTTCCTTTGAATTTCCCCCATTCATAGGTTAAAGTTCCCGGGGAGACCTTGAGTTGGCGGGATGCCTCCTCTGTTAATTTCTGGATAAGATTCTCGGCTGCTGACTTCACAGCATTTCCAGAGATATAGGTCTGCCGGCTGGCTGAAGTCGCCCCGGCATCGTTAGTTAGACTAGTGTCTGCTCGAATAAGGCCCAAACTCTTATCAGAAACCTGTAATGCCTCAGCAGCGATCTGGGTTAAGACCGTGTCAGAACCCTGTCCAATATCGGCTGCCCCTGTATACAACGTTATCTGGCCCTTATCATCCATATCTATCTTGGCAGTTGATGGATTAGGCAATCCTGTGTTTCCGATACCATACCAAAATGAGGCAATGCCCCACCCCCTCTTTATCCACGGCTTTAGTGTTATATCCTTGTTTTTTAAGTTCTTCTCTCTTTTTTCCTTAGCATCCTTAACCTTCTTTAAGGTCTCTCTAATTCCAACGCTTGCATTTAATACCTGGCCTGTAGTTGTAGTAGATCCTGGCTTCAAGGCATTTATCATGCGGATCTCGAAAGGATCAATACCCAGAGCCTTGGCCAAGGAATCCATCTGGCCCTCATGGGCAAAACCTACCTGAGGGACACCAAATCCCCTCATCGCCCCAGCCCATATTTTGTTGGTATAATAGACATCCCCATGGATCTTAACATTAGGGATTTCATACGGCCCGGCTGCATGAGCCGCAGCCCTGGATAGGACAGCCAATCCATAAGAGGCATAGGCACCAGTATCAAGTGCAAATTTAACTTCAACAGCCGTAATCCGGCCGTTATTCCTGGCCCCTGTTTTATAATGCATTACCAAGGCATGCCGTTTGGCCGCTGATTGCATGGTTTCTTCCAGTGTATAGCGTAACTTTACCGGCCTTTTTAGGTGTTGAACAGCCAGGGCAATCAGGGCCTGAACGGATATATCAAGCTTTCCCCCAAATCCTGCGCCTGTAGTTGTCTGGACTATCCTGATCTGATCGACATCTAAGCCAAGGGCCGCGGCCACGTCACGCTGATCATAGTGAGGATTCTGGGTGGAGACATAAATAACAATCCTCCCTTTCTCATCAAATTTACCCACACCTGTCTCTGTCTCCAGATAACCATGGGCAGCCATAGATGTAGTATATGTTTCCTCTATAATTATATCTGCTTCAGCAAAGCCTTTCTCAACATCACCCTTAATGATATCCCGAGAGAAGAGTAGGTTGCCACCTTCGTGAATGGGCTCGGTAGTACATCTTTTGGCCTCTTCAATGGTGAAAAAAGGGGAAAGATCCTCATATTCCACCTTAACCGCCCTAACAGCCCCCACTGCAATGGATTCGGTTTCAGCGGCTACCAGAGCGATGGGATCGCCCACATACCTCACCTTTCTTTCTACCAAGATTTCCTGGTCCTTGTTAATGATGCCATACCGGTTAGGGCCTTTGATATCCTTAGAGGTAAATATCTTGATGACACCTGGGATGGGCTCAGCCACTGAGGTATCAATTTTTTGGATTATGGCATGGGGACGAGTACTTCTTACGACTTTCAAATGGATGATACCATCTACCTTAATATCATCTGCATAGGTTGCCTTCCCAAGAACAGCTTCTTTAGCCCCGCGTCTTTCAATACTCTTGCCCACTGTCCTCATTATATTTATCCCCTCGAACATGCCCAATAAGACATGTAAAATCCTAAATCCTAATTCCTAAACTCTAAACAATTTCTAAATCCAAAAATCTAATCACCAAAACGTCTTTCTTCTTTAATTCCTACATTCCTAATTCACAATCTCTAAAAAATCATACTATTTTGAATTTTTTATTTTGGTCATTTGGATTTGTTTAGTATTTCGGATTTAGAGTTTAGTATTTTTAAGACCATAGCTATTTAGTAATTAAATTACTATTTACTCATAGTTTTCTACAATTAATTGTTAGTTACTTCATATCTTTTCTATGGCATCTTTAATAGCCCTGATAACCAAACCTTTAAGTGCCGGCTTCTTATACTCAGGTATCCACTGGATATCAGTCTCATCGATCGCCTTTATGGATACCTCTTCCGCTGCTAACTCAATGCTCTTATCGCTTGCCCTTTCGCCTTCCAGGATCTTTTCTGCCTCTCGAATCCTTACCGGTGTTGGAGTAACTGATCCGGGAGAAATCCGTGCCTCAAGGATATGTTCCCTATTCTCATCCATGAAAAGAATCACGGCTATACTCATCTGGGCAATATCCATGGCCCTTCTCCTGGTAACCCGTTGAAAAGAAAAAGGGGTATCCTCAGGCAACTTCTCCACCTCAATCTCAGCAATCAATTCATCCCTGGCCAGGATGGTTTTATGTGGTTCGAGGAAAAAATTGGCCACTGGAACCCACCGCTCCCCATCTCGGCTTATGATCTTAAGCCGGGAATTCAGGACCATAAGGGCTGGTACTGTATCTGCTGCTGGTGATGCATTGCCAATATTGCCGCCTATTGTTCCCTGGTTGCGAATTTGAGGTGAACCGATTACACCAGCACCCCGGGAAAGCACAGGTGCATATGTGTTTAAAATATTAGATGTAACTAATTCTGTATGTGTAACTGTAGGGCCAATGGAGATTTTATCTTTGTGGACTTCTATCTTTTTAAATCCTGTAATGTCCATGAGATCAACAATGTAGTTCACTTTGACCTCTCCACTCCCTAATTTGACCATCAAATCTGTGCCACCTGCAATCACCTTTGATTTATCCCCATACCGAGAGAGGAAATCCGCTGTATCTATTAGGTTATTAAAGGATAAGAAATCAAATTCTGGCAAAATCATGGCTTATTTTTCCTTAACTATTTGGCCGCGGATTTACGCTGATTACCGCTGATATTTTTTCTTTTATTATCTTTGTATTTAAACCTATCTGTGTTTATCTGTGTAAATCTGTGGCTCAATAGTTACATTTCTCTTTTTAAATGCTGCCTCAGCCGCTTCTACAATCTGCTGATAACCTGTGCATCTACAAAGATTACCAGAAATCGCCTTTTTGATCTCTCCCTGACCGGCACCAGGATGTTCATTATATAGCTGCTTTAATGACATCAACATTCCAGGGGTGCAAAACCCGCACTGGACAGCTCCTTTTTCTACAAATGCCTCTTGTAATGAATGAAGCGATGACTCTGTACCCAGATCTTCAATAGTTTGAATGGTTTTTCCGTGAATCTGAGGTGCGAGGACAAGACATGAATTAATGGCCTTTCCATTTATCAAGACAGTGCAGGCACCACACTCCCCTGCCTCACATCCCTTTTTGGTTCCAGTAAGGCCAAAATGATCCCTCAATAACTCGAGCAAAGAGATATTGGGCGGAATCTCCATGGTCATCTTTTTCTCGTTAAGAACGAAGGTGATTTTTATATTTTTCATCTGAAAATAGCCTTTGTTCACCCTCCCCCTCACCTCATAAGAGCTAACTTAAGAGGCTAATTCAATTTAAAAGTGTATTGAATATCGAATATCGAACAAGGAATTTCGAATTATGAGGTTTTCTTGTCCTTTTTTTTAGCCGTTTTTACGCTTGTAACAAAAATCGAAATCAATTCATTATTCTCTTTAATCAGGGTTTCAAGTTTTGATGTCGGCTTTATAAGATTGGCTCTTACAATCATAATTAACCATACCTTTGTCTCACGTAACTCTTTAAGGGATACTTTCATCTTGTGGATAAAGTCAGAACGAGATTCTGCGCTTTGAGCTTCACCATAATTGGGAGCGGGTGATGTACCGCAACGAATTAGTTGCCCGGCAATGTGATTTCCTACCTTTGTTTTTGGCAAGGATTCCGCTGTACGAATAATTCGGACTGCAAAATCTATTAAACGCTCTTCAAGATCAAATATTCTACTCTCCTTCGACATTCATTATTCCTTGTTCGATATTCGATATTGTCCATCCCATGAAAAATAATAGAACTATCTAATCCACTTAATAAGACTATATTTATCGCGTAAGTTATCGCATATGCCCTCTCACGCCCACTTACCGCATCATCATGTTGGGAAGGAGCAGGGCAATTTTGGGGAATATCGTGATGAGAATGACTATGACAAATATTGACAACAGGAATGGGAGCGCCCCGCGAAAGATCTCCTCAACCGACACATCCTTCACCACACCAGCAACGGTAAAGATATTAAGCCCCATTGGCGGGGTGATCAGTCCTGCCTCCATCATAAGGACAGCGATGACACCAAACCAGATGGGATCAAAGCCGAGTGCCAAGATTATCGGGAAAATAACCGGCAACGTCAATACCATCATCGATATTGCATCTAAAAAGCAACCCAAAAAAAGATAGATGACCACAATTATGGCATGGATAAGGTATGGGGTTACTTGAAGTCCTGCAACCCACTCCGCTACCTTCATGGGGATCATTGATAAGGCCAAAAAATAACTGAAGACATTGGCTCCAGCCACGAGGAACAGAACCATTACTGAAATTCGAATGGCTTCCTGGAGTGCCTGAACAAGATTTCGCCCGGTTAGTTTCCTTTTAATTAAAGCAACAAGGAAAAGGACCGTAGCGCCTATTGCACCAGCCTCTGTGGGGGTAAAAAAGCCCAGGTATATGCCTCCCATTACCACTAAAAAGATCGCCAGCGGCTCCCATATACCAGTGAGTGCTTTAAATTTCTCTCTCCA
>JAUWZC010000240.1 GCA_030615565.1 Desulfobacteraceae bacterium
GATAACAAAAAACAGAGGCTGTAGCGCTCCGTAAACTCTCATCTTTTAAACTTGGCCTTGGTTGGGCCACAGCAACCGCACCAATATGGGGCCTTTCACCACCCCAGATGGCTACCAAAAAGTCCTTGCCAATTTCTTTTACAAAGGCCTCAAGATTATAGGCTTCCTCGTCTGTCTTAACTCTAAATTCCAAGAATCAGTCCTTATTATAAAAATACACAAGTTATCACGGAAACGTCAAAGTAGATTCTAACTTGATCAAATAGAAAAATTTTCAAGATGCTTAAATCCGAAATTCGAATACTCGCCCGCCTCGCCTGAGCTCGCGATGGCAGGCAGGTCGAAATCTTTACCCCGTTAAATGTCTTTAAATAAGCAACTTGTATGCTTTTAATTAATTTATTTTCTTGCCAAAAGTAGCTAAGAATAAATACTTATTTAACGGGGCGGGCAATCTCAAAATCCGAATATAAAATGCTTCCGAGTTCCGGATTCCGAAACTCGGAATTCGGAAACAAAACATTTCTGGCATTGGCGTAATAATCATGCGAAACTATTGAATATATCCTTCGTTTTGAATTTAGGAATTTGGAACATTCGAATTTGTTTCGGATTTCGTGCTTAGGATTTCGAATTTACAAAAAATTGATTAAGCAAATAATCTTGACATTACACCGAGTTACATCTTCGAATGACTTAGCCGTGCCTAAGTTATCCATTACCTTTTATCATACTGATCATCATGTCAGCTGCTTTCTTCGCAAAAGCTCTATCATTAATATGATAATCAACTTTAACGACCTTAACATCTGATTTAAGGGATTTCTCTAATGTTTCACAGAAGGCCTGGCTGGATTCTGGGTCAAATAAAACATCCCCTTCCCTATCAGCTTCAGACCATCCTCTCAGGGGGATCAGGATCTTGATCGGGTTATGGCTCTGGTTCAGTTTATCGACCACTGTGCGGGCCAATATTCTTGATTCATCCGCAGTAAGTCTAATGGCAGACCTAAAATCGTAAAAAAATATCTTTCGATCTTTATATTTTTCCGGGATACTTTTATTATCAAATTCAAGAACAGCAGAATCAAGTCCGCCCGGTATCACCAATCTTGGTGTAATAACACTTTCAGATGTGCTCAGGCGCTGAGGACCAATTGCTCCGCAGTAGCCACCAAACATGGCGTCAGCCAGTTCATGGGTGGCAAGATCCAAAACCCCATCGAAAAAAGACTCTTCTATCATCTCTTCCATGGCCATTCCACCAGTACCATTTGCGTGAAAGGGGACTACCTCAAGGTTGTTTTCTTCCAAGATAGACTTGATATTTTCAGCAGCCTGCGTAACAAAACCAAATAAGGATAATGCCACTCGAGGAAATACTTTATCTCTATCACTAGAGACTGACATCATTCCACAAACTGCTCCTGCTGCTCTTGCTAAGATAAGACGTGAAATAGAGTTCAGCCCCAGCATATCTACCACGCTATGCATTATCGTGATATCTTTGGTACCTATTGTCTGAGACATGTCGCGAGAAGCCACAGTAGAAACCATAAATTTAGGAATCCCCAAAGGGAGAATCTTCATAATAGATGTTCCCATAAAAGTTCCTGTCCCACCACCCGCCGAGATAATAGCCCCTATCTTCCCCTGATGGTATAGATCAAGAATAAGCTCCTTGGCCTTTTCAATAATAGCTTCAACTATTTGAGACCTTTCCATCTTATCAGTATGTATCAATTTGGACACAGAAAAATCCGGTGTGAACTTATACACATCAGTGGTTCCAACATCAATAGTAATAGCTGAATACCCCTTTGACTCAATAACCTCTTTTAAAAATAGGTGTTCCTCACCTTTTGAATCCAGGGTTCCAACAATAGCAACTGATTTTCTCATTATGTCTTGAGCTAATTGTTCAATCTAAACTTCCTGGCTATCACATATTTTTCAGAGAATCTGAGGCATCTTAACCGGATTGATTACCTTTCCTACAGGGTTTGTTCTAGTGCATCTACCACGGCCCGAGCAAACTCAGGAGTATTGATATGGGTGTCAAGCTCTATGATGTCGATCTCTGGATCCAGGTTCTCTCTGATTTCATCAATAAAGATTTTGTCAGAAATCGGGTCATAAAGAGCACCCCCTTCGACGCTTATCGATGAGAAACCCTTGGTGGGTATGATGAACTTCACCAACTTTTTATTCTCATGTTTATTGAGTTTCTCAGCTACCGCTCTGGCAATAGTCTGCATTTCTTCAGGGCTTGTTCTTGCCTGCACCCTGATAGCATCCTGGATCAGGAGTTTCCTTTTGGCAAGCTTTCGGGAGACCCAGAGGGAGTCACCCTCATCCCTTCTCTGGATAGGTCCACAACTGATCATATCAAACCCGCATGGCGATAGGATGTAAGGTATGTTCTGATTGCATCCAGCATCCAACCTGTCCGGCCCAGCGGCGCGATTACCCCCTAAGAGGTATTCGCTAAAACCCGCTGGTACTAAGTCAATGAAGGCCTCGAACAACCCTTGACCTACCAGTTCACCTGCTGCCTTCTCACCCAATCCGGTGGCATGAAATGAAACAATATTATAATTTTTTTCCAAAAATTCCCTAACATAATGAGCACCCTTATCACAGAAACCGAACTCGGTAATGGCGATAGAGGGCTTCTCCTCTTTTTGGGGAGGCACATATTCCTCCACCATGCCGCATATGGCACCAGCGCCATTGACCATCAGACTTCTCACTAAGGGATTTAAACCCACGGTGTCCACCACGCTATGCATCACTGTGATGTCCCTGACCCCAAAATATTCCGCAAGCCTCTTGGCATATGCCGGCATGGCTGCTACGCTTGATATTAGCAGCTTGGGCACCCCGAAAGGCAAAAGTTTCATCGCTGAGAGGGAGATGAAGGTTCCTGTCATCCCGCCAACGGCTATAATCCCCTGTAGTTCACCGACCTGATGAAAATCCACTAGCTTTCTGCCCAACCCTTCAGCCATGGTCGAAATTGCCTTAGCCCTCTTCTTGGCTAGCATATCTTTGATTTTATCTATGGTTGTTCCACCTGCTTGAGCGAGCTCTTCGCAGGTAATATCCGCTTTCAGTGAACATGTGATGGCACCGGTACCAATGCTTATGTCGATCAGTATAGTCTTATGTCCTCTTCCCTCTATGCACCCCTTTAAGATCCGCAGGCCCTCTTCCCTCTCATCGAGCATGCCAACAATAACAATTGCCATGACTTAACTCCAAACTGGATTTATTTCAACTAATCAGTTTTCCCGGACCGATTTTGCCTAGCTCTAATGCTGGCCCTAAATCTCTCCCAAAACTCCCTGTCGGTATCCTGCCAGGCAGCGCCCCATCTCTTTTCAAAATAAGAGGAAGGTAACCTCTCCTGCCAGGGCTCCCAAGGATTCTTCCCCTTTTCCTGAGCTTCTAATATATCATTCAAAAAAGCTGCAATATTCGTTATTTCTTCCTTGGG
>JAUWZC010000128.1 GCA_030615565.1 Desulfobacteraceae bacterium
TGTCAAAGTCATAGACAAAAAGGGATGATTTTACTGCCTCATCTCTCCTCTGTTTTGTCAATTCCTTATCTTCAACAAGAAAATCATGAGATGCTTTGATATCCTTATTTGCCACATCACCAAGAGAATACTCTTCTGTTGTTATTATAAGCAGATGGGGATAAAGGAGAAAGGATATGATAGCACTTAAGATAATTAGATAAATCCATATTTGAATTTTGGAGCTAGCTAGCCTGAACCATGTCCCCAATCCTTTTAATGGGGAGGTGATTTCCTTTTCCAACTTTTTACCCTTTTTATTTTTAGCCAGGGTGATCTTTTTCTTTTTCTCGACCATAATATTTATATTAAAGTGCCTAAAGCCCGCCCTGGCGCGACTTGCCTGAAATATCCTATTGTCGCTGCAATATTTTAGAAGCTGAGCCCGTGGAGCTCAGGCTAAAAAATCAGGCCTGCCCGCCATCCGGCAGGCGGGTCTGGGCCAGGGTTATAAGTGCCTAAAGTGCCTAAAGTTGAAGAGTATCAAGTTTCCAGTATCCAGTATCAAGTATCCAGTTTATCGTAGGCATCTATAATTTCTTGAACTAATGGATGCCTAACAACATCTTCTCTCCCAAAATAGACAAATTTTATCTCTGTTATATCAGCTAAAATATTTCTAGCCTGTATAAGACCCGAAGCCTTCCCCTCAGGGAGGTCTGTTTGGGTAATATCCCCGGTTATGACTGTTTTTGAGCTAAAACCAAGGCGTGTCAAAAACATCTTCATCTGTTCAGGTGTTACATTCTGGGCCTCATCTAATATAATAAAAGAATCATTAAGTGTCCTCCCTCTCATAAAGGCCAAAGGAGCCACCTCTATTACGCCACTTTGGATAAGGCGTGAAGCACTCTCAAAGTCCATCATATCATGTAGGGCATCATAGAGTGGTCTCAGATATGGATTCACCTTTTCATATAGATCTCCTGGTAAAAAACCTAATTTTTCACCAGCCTCCACAGCTGGTCTTGCTAAGACTACCCTGTTTATCTCCTTTTTCATTAAAGATGATATGGCCATTGCCATAGCAAGATATGTTTTCCCCGTGCCAGCTGGTCCTATGCCAAATACAATATCGTATTTTCTTATGCCATCAATATAAATTTTCTGATTGATACTTTTGGGTGTTATTGTCTTTTTTTTTGACGGGATGTATATCCTGTCTAAAAAAATTGGTTTAAGCTCTGCTTTGTGGTTACCACTCAGGATTCTGAGTGAAAAATCAACATCTCTCTCGTAGATAGGGTATCCTTCTTTAAGCAATCCATAGAGCTGGATTAATAAATTTTCAGCTATTTCTAATTCAGGAACACCACCTTGTAAAATGATGTCGTTTCCTCTAATATTAATTATTATATTGAGCTTTTTTTCTATCAACCGGAGATTGCTGTTCCTCTCTCCATAGAGACTTCTTGCTAATTCGTTATTATCAAATGTAACTTTTTTGGTTTTGATATTTTCCTTTTTATCTAATAGTTCTGGCAAAGTATATACTTCCTTGCTAAAAGATGGTTGAGTGGTTGAATTGTCAAATGTTTGAGTTATTTGGCTTTTGTTACTCAACGACTCAACTTTTTAATAAGCTGCTTTAATTATCATACGATAATATTTCTATGCAAGAAAAAGAATTCCAGGATTAGTCTCTTTTTGTCTTGACATAACATTGATCTGGTCTTAAATCCACATGGAAGTCCGATTTTTTAATCGATTAAAAAAATAACTATTGAATTAACTCAGTGTAAACCTTTTGGAATCAGGATCTGCCATAGGATGTAAGGAGTTATATTTTACTGAGTAGGTTAAACAATCATTTAAAAGATAGTTTTTGGGAAAGATGGCCAAGAAATACAGGGTTACCCTTTTTGGTATTAAGGCTGAGGAAAAGGTTTTCCGGCAAAACATGGCTAAACTTGGAGTTTCTGGCTCTACCTTAGATAAATATATCGAAAAGACTCCAGTAGTTTTGAAGAGGGATTTAAGTTTAGAGGAAGCTCGGAGATATGCTGAGGCCATTATTAATGCTGGTGGGTTTGTTAATATTCAGGAGACTGGGGAATTCCCCGATAAATCCTCTGTTGAACAAAAAAGCATACCATCAAAAGAGGATTTTATCCTCTGCCCCAATTGTGGTTTTAAACAGAAAAAGGAAGATTTTTGTGTAAGATGTGGCTTTGATTTAAATTCTTCCTCTTAAAAGGATCTTATCTTAGTCCACAACCTTATAAACTATATCCTTTTCCCTTACCCTCTCCTTTACCTGAATACCAATCATATCACCAACCTTTGCTTCATCTACAGGTTGGTTATCGATCTCCATGCTCTTTACCTCTTCGGTAAAGTCAGTAGTGTGACCTTTATACATTAGGGTATCACCTTTTTTAATGGACCCTTTTGTTATCTTTAGGGCAGCCACACTTGGCTTGGCAAAGAATTTAACTATTACACCGACTTCTTCCTCAGCCATAATAAAACCTCCATTTGCTAAAAAATTTTTCAATCTCTTATATCAACTCAGTTTTGATCTGTCAAGAAAAGCTCTGTAGTTTTAATGTTGGACTTTGGTCCCCTCATTATTCATTATAAGTATTGAATATCATATTGATTTTTTTGATAAAATATTGTAGAAAATAAAACATGGAAGAATACAAAAAACGCTTGAGTTCAATACTTGCAGAAACAGGGGCCCTCTTTTTTGATAGGGATCTGATTCTGAAAGATGGCAGGCCAACTCCTTATTTTGTTAACTTGGGGAAATTCAATACAGGCCGACTATTGCTCGAGCTAGGTTCCTTTTTTGCTGAGATGCTGGTTAGCAGATCCATTGTAGATAAGATAGATATAATAGTTGGGCCATCTTACAAAGGAAGTGCAATTGCTTCAGCTACAGCAGCTGCACTTTTTCATTACCATGGATATGATTTGCTCTTTGATTATGACAGGAAAGAGGCAAAAAAACATGGTGAGAGGTCTTCATCCGCTGCCCTTTTTGTCAATAGTACCTTCTTTGATGGCTGCAGGGTATTTATTGTAGATGATGTGATAACTTCTATGGAAACAAAGTATGAGCTTATAGAAAAAATCGATAAGGAATCTAATTCTCACGGTTTTAACTGTGAGATAACAGGATTAGGTATTGCAGTAGACAGGGAACAGACAACAGTCGTCTATGATAAAGAGGGAAATGTTATTCTGAATAAAAAGGGATCAAATCCAATAGCAGAGTTTGCCTCAAGGACGGGCATATCATTTTTTTCAGTTGTCGGTATAAGGGAGATTGTGGAGCACCTTTATACCAATAATATTCCTCTTTTTATCTCAGGACAGAAAAGAGCTATAGATAAAGAGACAAGAGAGGAATTTGACAAATACATGGAAACCTATGGAAGAGAGTAACACCGTAGTTTATCGGGTTGGTCGGGTTTATTGAGTTAATCGTGTTTTAACCTAACAAACACAAGAGACACAATAAACTCAACGAACTTCAGGTATGAGGGGAGAGAGATCGTGGAAACAGATACATTGGAAAAGAAAAAAGAGCAGTCCCTATCTGTTATTAGTGGCAAAAAATCCGGGGAGGGGACTGGTCCAGAAATTAAAAGGAGAGAGTCGGTAAATTGGACAGAACTAATGCTTAAGCAGGCCACCTCCATTGCAAACAAGTTTAAGGCCGACGCTATCTTGGTTAATATAGAGACAGAGGCAGACATTATCCCCTTTTTAAAGGCGGAGGGAAAAAAGTTTAAGATTATAGTAGTAACCAAAAAGGGAATATCCTTAGAAAAGCCAGCTGGCTTAAGATTAAATACCATTATGCTCCCTGATGTTCACCTTACCAGAGATGGTTATTTTAAATTCGGCTTTCTTGCGGGTATCTCCAAGGGAATATTATCTAAGGGTGATATCCTTGTTTGTGTTGGCGGGCAATTAGAGAAGGGTTATATGGATACTATAATGATATTAAAGGTCGGGGATGCATCCGAAATCGTCAGTTTCGCGGAAGAATCGCCTTTCCCTGAGAACATAAAGCCTGACATATTCGAATCTCTACTTACTCTGGTTATGGAAATGGCATATGAAGGGAGGGAAGGGAAGCCTATTGGAAGCACATTTGTCTTGGGTGACCATGAAAAGGTGCTTCAATATTCACGCCAGTTGGTTTTCAATCCCTTCCAGGGGCACCCTGAGGATGTTTTGCATATCACTAAGCCCGATGTTCGAGAAACATTGAAGGAATTTTCCTCTATTGATGGAGCCTTTATTATTAGGGATGATGGAGTTGTTTTGGCAGCTGGGCGCTATCTGAATGCTGCCCATCATGGGGAACCCATGCCCCAGGGTCTGGGTGCCAGGCATTCATCCGCTGCGGCTATCACTGGGGTCACGGATTCAGTTGCCTTAGTTATTTCTGAGTCGAGTGGAAGGGTGACAATATTTAGGGGTGGAAGTATTGTAACAACTATTGAAAAGACAACTTCTCCAACCCAAAAGTCAACATCAATTATTTAATAAAGATCGATATGCTAAACCTGGATAAACTTAAAGAGGATTTAAAGGCTATTTTGTCGAATAGAGAGCCAAAAAGAATTAAAGACGATGGTGCTGATTATACTCAGGCCTCTGTTCTTTTGCCTTTGTTTATCAGGGATGGCCGCTACTGGCTTCTTCTTATGAGGCGAGCAAATACAGTAGAATATCATAAGGGCGAGGTATCCTTTCCTGGTGGCGTAGTGGATGAGAAAGATTATAGTTTGGAAAGTACTGCCAAAAGGGAAACCTTTGAGGAAATAGGTGTTAGAGAAGAGGATATTGAGATCCTGGGTCAGCTAGATGATATGACAACCATTACGTCTCGATTCATTGTTCATCCTTTTGTGGGAGCAGTACCATTTCCCTATGAATTTAGCATTAATAAGGGGGAGGTTGAGCACTTGATTGAGGTCCCTTTACGATTTTTTTTAGATCCTTCTCAACCGCGACCTTTTTCAATAAATTATAGAGGGGACACTTTTGAGACCCCAGCCTTTATCTACAAAGGTACTGTTATCTGGGGAGCTACGGAAAGGATTTTAGAGAATTTCATCAGTTTGATAAGACCCACATTTCAGCCCTATTAGCTTCTGTTGGGATTTGCAGCAATTTTCCTTTACCCTGTTAGAATATCCCTTGCAAAAGCATAGGGATCATATATAAAATAATTATTACTTTTTTACCCTGTTACATTTCCCGAGATGGCGGGCAGGTATGTTCATCGTCTTCTAACCTTGAACCCTGCCTGCCGTCCGGCGGGCAGGTGTGAACCTTGGAACTTTGAACCTGAGTAGTAACGAAATATCTATCATCAAGAAGGCAATTAGATAAAGTCGGGACGTGGCTCAGTCTGGTAGAGCACAGCGTTCGGGACGCTGGGGTCGCTGGTTCAAATCCAGTCGTCCCGACCATGATATTTTATCCATTGGTTTAGCCTTAATCAGGTTGAACCTTTTTTATGGCCTTTTTCATCAAAACTATAATTTAATAGTAGAGGAATTTTCTTCTTTAGACAGGATAGACAATCCTGCCCTGGCCTCCGGCTCGTAGAGCCTACGGCTCAAAGAGTGAGATCTGCATAGAACGCTGTGTTGTCGCTGGGATATTTAGGAAGCGGAAATTATAAAGATCAGGTATTTCAAGTCAGGTCAGGGATGAATAAGAGTTTCGGCTTTTAACTGATAACAACAATATCATTCTTGAACTGATCTGAACCCAGTCTGAGATCTACACGAACCAGTTCTTTACCATTCCACTTCTTCGAGTTGTCCTCGTGCGGAAGCTTCTCGATGAGATAGGTGATTCCCCACTTATTCAAAAAGTACTCTGTATCCTTAGCTATCTGTTCCATCCTGAGGCGGTATCTTCTATGGTAGGAGTCTTTTCTGTCCACCTTGGAGTAGTCATGATTGTGGATAGCTTCGGAGTCCGGGCAATAGTAAATCTTATACCCAGCTTTCCTGATGTTCAGAGATAGATCCTTGTCCTCGTTTGCGATGAATATCCCTTTACCATCCACCATATCATCAAATCCTCCAAACTCAAACAGTGCTTTTCGTTTTGCTAAGAGGGCTGTGGTAGTATACCACGGCACCTCTCCCCCTCTCATAACAAGGGAATCATACCTGTGGAGATCTGCCATCGGACCAGATTTGGTGAGCCCGATCCCATATACTTTTCCCTCTTTTTCAAGCGTTATAGTATGACAGCCACAGTAATAAACATTCTCGATTTCTGGTCTCAGAAGCTTTGCCCCAACCATTCCGATTCTTTCATCCTTTGCTGCGGTCTCCTTTAGATGTTTCAGCCACCCTGGCAGTACGAGCACATCATTGTCCATCAGGACAATGTATTGTCCCCTTGAAAAATAA
>JAUWZC010000125.1 GCA_030615565.1 Desulfobacteraceae bacterium
TGATGCACCCGAAGAATGCTGGCCTGATATGAAAATAATGAATGAACTGGGTAAACTTATCTCTCCTGAAGAATACTGGCACAAAGACTTTAACCAGTTTTTGGAAGATATTGTCAAACCAAGTGGTCTCACATACAGCCAGTTCGTGGAGAAGGGTTATTTGAAAGGTCCTGACAGATTCAAGTTCTATGAAGAAAAGGGTTTTCGAACTCCCACCGGCAAGGTAGAGCTTAAATTGAGTACAGCGGAGAAATTCAATCTATCCCCACTCCCTACATTTAATGGCCTTCTAGAGGAAGATGACCCTGAATATCCTCTGGTATTAACCAGTTCCAAAAGCCAGTATTACCTTCATTCATCCTACAGGTGGATCAAAAGACTTAGAGAAAAAAGACCAGACCCAAAGGTTGAAATCCACCCTAGTACTGCTTTAAAATACGGAATTAAGGAAGGTTATGAGGTTATTATTGAAACAAGATGTGGAAAGATAACCCAGATTGCACATCTTACCGATATTGTTGATCCAAGGGTAATAAATGCCTCACATGGATGGTGGTTCCCGGAGGAAAAGGCAGAATCACTTTATGAATGGGAAAAATCCAATTTTAATATCCTTACCTCTGCTGAAAAATTGGGAAAGGAATTTGGAACACCTAATCTAAAAGCAATTGGATGCAAAATACAGCGAAAATAGGAAGGATTTTTTGAACTCAAAAATTTTTTATACCATTGATGAGGTATCCAAGATAACCAAGCTTCCTCAAGATCTTATTCGCCACTATATACGTGTAATGGATAAAACAATAGCACCTGAACATTATCCGGATATAAATCCAAGGCAGGTTAAAGGGGAGTTCCTTTTTACAAGGAAGGACATAGATGAAATACTTAGGTTTATTGATAAAAGGAAGGATGAATCCTGGGAGAAATGGCAACTTAGAATAATAAAAGAGACAATGGCCAAAAGGGAATTAAAGCAAGATAAGCGCCCTCTTGGACGACCAGATTTAAGAATCATTAAAGGAAAAAAGACAGATACAAAAAACAATTAATACTATTTTAAGGCAAACTCAACTGCTGCTTTTGAGTGAATTGTTGTTGTATCAAATAAAGGAACCTTTACATCCTCTTGGCTAATCAAAAGCGGAATTTCTGTGCATCCTAAAATCAGTCCATCTGCACCATTTGAAATAAGCTTCTTAATGATTTCTTTGAATTTTTCTTTTGAAGATTGCCTTATTATTCCAAGACACAATTCATTATAAATAACACTGTCAATTATTTCTCTATCAGTATCTGAAGGTATAATTACGTTAATATTATATTTTTCCTTTAATCTTTTTTTATAAAAATCCTCTTCCATAGTAAACTTTGTACCCAGCAAACCAAGTTTCCTTAATCCCTGCTCTATAACCTTCTCAGCAGTCGCATCAGCTATGTGCAGGATAGGGATATTTATATTGTTTTGAACCTCTCGCGCCATTTTATGCATAGTATTTGTACAAATCACAATAAAATCAGCACCGGACCTCTCTAATTGCTGAGCAAAATTGATCATCAATTTTGTAAGCTCTTCCCACCTGCCTTGATGTTGTAGGCTTTCAATTTCTTCAAAATCAACAGAATACAAAATACATTTAGCAGAGTGTAGTCCACCAAGTCTTTCTTTTACAGTTTTATTAATAATTTTATAATACTCAGATGATGACTCCCAGCTCATGCCTCCAACAAGACCAATTGTTTTCATATTAACCCTCTATTTTGTTCCGGCGCAGGCCGGCAGAAAATAATAGTGCTTTGTCCCCCTCATTGCAAGCCTAAGATAACGAATGATGGAGAAATGGAGTGTTGAATAATGGGGAAGAAAACAATGCGAAGATCCTTTAAGACCCATTACTACATCATTGGCTATCTTAGGTTCAAGCAGATTTACTGACAAAAGAAGAAAAATCTCCTTGACAGAAAATATCACATCCAGTATGCAAAATAACATAACTGTTCTTATTTTTGAACTCTTCATGGATATTATAAAAAATCATACTAAAAAAATTTTTCCCAGTTAAGAAAAAAATTAACTTTTCAGAAATTCAAATTTTTCATCCTCAATCTAAACTGAAAAATCATATATATGCAAAGGAAAGTCCGTAGCCAAAATTTTTAATTTTACTTGAAAAGAGCTTTGCACAACTTCTTAAAAAAATGGCAGGCCTAAAAACGTAAGGAAGATAATATGAAAGTTCTTGTAAGCGATCCCTTATCAGAGGTTGGTGTAAAGACACTTCAGGAAACCCCTGATATTGAGGTTGATGTAAATACTGATTTGACTCCTGAAGAGCTAAAAGGGATTATTGGACAGTACCATGCTCTTGTGATACGGAGTGCAACCAAGGCCACTGCTGAAATCATTGATGCGGCACATAATTTGAAGGTTATTGGCCGAGCTGGGATAGGCTTGGACAATGTGGACATCCCTGCTGCAAGCAAAAAGGGAATTGTTGTAATGAATACCCCGGAGGGTAACACTATAACAGCGGCAGAGCACACCATAGCGATGATCATGGCCCTCACCCGTAACATCCCCCAGGCAACCACGTCTCTTAAGGAGGGAAAATGGGAAAAGAAAAAATTCCATGGCCGGGAAATCTTTAACAAAACTCTTGGAGTAATCGGAGTTGGGCGTATAGGACGGCTTGTGGCTGAGAGGGCAAAGGGAATGGAGATGAAGGTCATCACCTATGACCCTTATATAAAGCCAGACATCATTGAGAGAATGGATATCGAGCCTGTTTCCTTTGATGAACTTCTTCAAAGGTCTGACTATATCACCATTCATACACCGAGTACTGAGGAAACCATCAATATGATAAACAAGGAGGCAATTGCCAAAATGAAAAGCGGGGCAATGCTTATCAACTGCGCCCGCGGAGGTATAGTCAATGAAGATGATCTCTTTGAGGCCTTAAAATCAGGTCATCTTTCAGGTGCTGCCCTGGATGTCTTTAGCAAAGAGCCACCCGGCAAGATAAAATTGATGAGTCTACCCAACTTCATATGTACACCCCACCTTGGTGCGTCAACCAAAGAGGCACAGGACAAAGTGGCCAAGGATGTGGCCGAGCAGATCGTCGCATATCTTTTGTACGGCTCGGTAAAAAATGCTGTGAATGTCCCGAGCATCAGCCCAGAACTGCTATCCACTTTACGACCATATGCCACTTTAGCTGAAAAGATGGGATCTCTTCAGATCCAGCTCGCTGATAATGCTATCCTGGAAGTTCAGATAAATTACTCAGGAAAGGTAACCAATTATGATGTAACCCCCCTAACTACTGCTATGCTCAAAGGACTTCTCACTCCTATCCTTAAAGATCAAGTGAACTTTGTTAATGCACCCGTTATTGCTGCTGAACGGGGTATTAAAGTGGTGGAATCTAAGACCAAGGCACCTGAGGATTTTTCCAGCCTTATTAAGCTTACTGTTAAGACACAGAAAGGTAAAAATATCATATCAGGGACCATATTCGGCAACAATCTGCTCAGGATCTTGCGTATTAATAACTTTTACCTTGAGGCCATTCCTGAAGGCCATAATCTTTTAATAAATAATCTAGACAAGCCTGGTGTTATTGGCAGGATCACGAGCACCCTTGGGAGCTATAAGGTTAACATCAGCCGCATGCAAGTGGGTGAAGAAAAGGCCAAAAAACAGAATGTGATCTTTTTGGCTACAAATGTTTCAGTAAATGATGAAATCCTCAAAGAATTGCGCGGCCTGGAAGATATTTCTTTAGTAAGAAGGATAGAGTTGTAAACCCTGTTAGAAGGTTCAATGGCAAGACTTTCTTTCTAACAGGGTAAATGCTATAAAAAATTTCGTTTATTATAAAACTAGCGAAGCTCCGCCTCAAACCGAAGAGTTGAGGAAAATAATAATTTATTGCTTGAAGAGAAGTGATGTCGGTTTCGTATGACGTTAACCGTTAACCGATTCGAGCTGCGCAACCGATAACCGTTTTACGCAACCTATACATCATTATTCATTGGTAGCCTTCAAAAACTTGACATAAATTTTAAGATCTTAGCTTATATAGACATCTAGATGAGGCTGTCCGTGGCATAGATTGTTGCGGGCTTATGTACAATAACAATTAAAAGACGGGAGGAAAAAAAGAAAAGAGCAAAGTATTATCTTGACCAAAAGGAAATGCCAACTCATTGTTATAATATCCAGGCTGATTTGCCGGAGCCGCTTCCACCAGTCTTGCACCCTGGAACAGGAAAGCCGATAGGCCCGGATGACCTGGCTCCTTTATTCCCTATGGAGCTTATTAAACAGGAGGTAAGCACCGAACGCTGGATTGAAATCCCTGAGGAGCTACAGGATGTCTATCGCACCTGGAGACCAACAGTTTTGCATCGTGCATATCGACTGGAGAAGGCTCTGGATACACCAGCCAAGATCTTCTTTAAGTATGAAGGGACAAACCAGGCTGGGAGCCATAAGCCCAATACTGCTACTGCTCAGTGCTACTATAACATGAAGGAGGGCATAAAACGAATAACTACAGAGACCGGGGCTGGCCAGTGGGGCAGTGCCCTGAGTATGGCCGGCGCATTCTTCGGTGTAGAAATCAAGGTCTATATGGTCAGGATCAGCTATGACCAGAAGCCATATCGCCGCATCGCAATGGAGGTCTGGGGAGCAAAGTGTATCCCCAGTCCCAGCACGGAAACTAAGGCAGGAAGAGACATGCTGGAAAAATGGCCTGATTGCCCCGGTAGCCTGGGACTTGCTATCAGTGAGGCAGTAGAGGATTGCGTAAGTCGTGATGATACCCACTATTCTCTGGGCAGTGTTCTGAACCATGTCCTGCTTCACCAGACAATCCAGGGGGAAGAGTGCAGGAAGCAAATGGAAATGGCAGATGCCTATCCTGATATTATTGTTGGTAACATTGGCGGTGGCTCAAACTACGGCGGTCAATTCCTGCCCTGGATCAGGGATAAGATCAGCGGAGAAAAGCCAGACCTGCGCATCATCTGCGTTGAGCCTGAAAGCTGCCCCACTGTGACCAGGGGAATATATGCCTATGATTTTGGTGACAATGTTGGGATGACTCCCCTGTTCAAGATGCATACCCTGGGCCACGGCTTTATCCCGCCCCCAATTCATGCCGGAGGCCTGCGCTATCATGGGATGGCACCGATCATATGTCATCTCTATAACCTTGGCCTGGTTGAGGCCGTAGCCGTGCACCAGACTGCCATCTTTGAGGCAGGGATAAAGTTTGCCCGCACTGAGGGCATTATCACCGGTCCAGAGCCATGCCACAATATCAAGGTAGCCATTGATGAAGCCCTTAAGTGTAAAGAATCCGGTGAGGCAAAAACAATCCTGATAGCACACAGTGGACACGGGCACTTCGACCTTTCCGCCTATGATAATTACCTATCTGGCAAACTGGTGGATTATGCTTATCCTGAGGAAGATGTAAAGAAGGCACAGGCTGAACTGCCTAAAGTACCGGCCTGATCCCGCTGATTAAGTCCAAAGCCTGGAGTGGCCATTGCCTGAGGAACATCCTGGGCTTTGATAAACACTTCTCAGGAAAGCTGATAGAGTAGTGGACCTTTTCGCAATTATCTTTATCGGCTACGCCGGATGGATAGACCCCCATGCTGCCTTCCCCCTTGAAGGGGAAGGGTTTGGGTGGGGGTGAAAACAGAAACCTATTATAAGGGTTTTAATGAAACGATATACTAGTTTATTAGCGTTGCGAGTGTGCCCTTTTACCGTGGAGAGTAAACCAATTGATCGAACAGCACGACGATAAAACAATTCGATGCCCCAGAGTGGGCGGAGAGGTCAATTTTAAGTTCTGCCGTTTCGAGAATAACATGCTTCCCTGCAGATGGATAGTAGGCTGTTGGCAGATGCAGATGGATATCAATAAGCTTCTGGAAGAACATTACTCCAAGGCGGAGCTGGACCAAATATTTACTCCCCCAAAGCCAAAAATTCAGAGCTTAGTGGGTCTGATCGAAAAGGCAAAAAAGGTGCATGAAAATGACTAAGCAAGAGATATTGCTTGGAAATGGTGCCATAGCCCTGGGCCTTTTAGAGTCTGGTTGTCAGATGGTTACCTCCTATCCCGGTACCCCCAGTTCAGAGATCCTGCCTGAAGTCGTTCGCCTGGTGAAATCAGAAAAACTTGATACCTATGTGGAATGGTCAACCAATGAAAAGGTAGCATTAGATACTGCATTTGCTGCCTCCATCACAGGAAAGAGGGCTGCATGCTGCATGAAGCAGGTGGGGTTGAATGTGGCAGCCGACTCTCTGATGAGCGCAGCTTATCTTGGTACTGTAGGGGGGCTTGTGATTATCTCTTGCGATGATCCGGGTCTTCATTCTTCTCAGACAGAGCAGGATACACGCTTTATGGCCAGGCTTGCGAAGGTCCCTGTTCTAGACCCCTCCAATCCTCAGGAGGCCAGGGAAATGGTTGGGCTCGC
>JAUWZC010000292.1 GCA_030615565.1 Desulfobacteraceae bacterium
CCAATAAGATAATGTTACCAAGGAGGTATTTTATCACAATGGATAAAGAAGATCTTAAGAAATTTGCTGATGACCCAAAGTACATACCTGGCATCTATAATTACTGTGATAGATGGTGTGAACGCTGTTCATTCACCTCGCGCTGCATGAATTTCGCTATTGCCGATGAACAATTTGCTGATAAGGAAACTCGTGACATAACCAACAAATTATTTTGGGAAAAATTAGCTGAAACGTTCCAAATGACGCTTGATCTGTTGAAAGAAGCAGCAGAGGAAGAAGGAATCGATCTCGATTCTATTGATATTGAAGGAGATGAACAATTCGAAATAAATGATGATGAGAAAGGTGTAGCCCACCTTATATCCCATATGTCAAATGTCTATGCAAATATTGTTGATGATTGGTTCAATTCCAACCAATATTATTTAGAAAATAAAGAGCATGAACAGAATATTAACTCGACCCTTAAGTTAATAAAGCCAAAGCCTACTGAAGAATCTGTTCCCTTAGGGGACACTTTAGAGGTTATTAGATGGTATCAGTACCAAATTCATGTCAAGCTTTTGAGAGCAATAAAAGGCAAAAAAATGGAAGACTCCGTGACATTTAATGATTTCCCAAGAGACTCAGACGGATCAGCCAAAGTTGCATTAATTGGAATAGATCGTTCAATCAGTGCATGGGGCGAAATGATAAAACATTTCCAAGATCAAGAAGATAAAATTATGAATACTATTGCTCATCTTAGTAGCCTTAGGGAGAGAACAGAAATTGAATTTCCGGAGGCTAGAGCTTTTGTCAGACCTGGCTTTGATGAAATCAACTCCAATGGCTAATCAGGTGCTATAGTGAACGTGCTGGGGTGGTGCCGTTTACACGGGATTAGTTCTAACCTTATTCTGAAAAAGTGCGATAAACAATAACTTAAAAAAGGCGGAAAATCATGGATATGGAAATTTTCCAGGGAATGGAAGCAGCGGAACTAAGAAGATATATGGAATTCCTACTTTGGCACTACAGAGTCGTTGATGCTTTCTGGTTTATCTATGTGGCTGAGCGCTTTGACCAACCAACCGCTGAAATAATCAATGAAAAGGTTTGGGGGCGTGTTGGCGGTATGGCAGCAAAAGATCTGATCTCTCGATTTAATATCCGGGAAAGGGGGCTGAAAGGTTTTGTGGAAACCCTTAGGTTTTTCCCCTGGTGCATCCTTGTAGGATATCAGATTCAAGAAACGGAAAATGAAGTGATCATATCTGTGTCATCCTGCCCCACACAAGAGGCAAGGCTCAAGCGAGGCCTTGGCGAGTTTGTATGCAAGGAAATGCACCGAGGGGAATTTACAAGCTTTGCCCAGGCAGTAGACGACTGCATTCGGGTTGAGTGTCTTTTCGCTCCTCCCGATCCTCATCCCAAAGATTTATTTTGCAAGTGGCGTTTCTTTCTTGAAAAGCATGGAAATGACAAGAGAAACCAATAAATTTTAATGTCATTGGTAAATCCCATTTTTTTTAAAAAAAAGGTAACATTTTAGCTCTTTTAAAACTCCCCCTGGTCTTTATTAAAGGCCACATATATCCTTGGTGAGACGCATGAGCATGGAGATGTCTTTTTTTACATCATGCCCTCTAATATGGGGCCTCATCGTGCCGCTTCAAACCATGTGCACGAGCAACTCGTCATTGTTTTCTAGGGTCTTGTTCATGTGTCCTTCGACTTTGCTCAGGACCATGAGCTTGTCGAATGGCACCAGTTTGAAGCGGCCTACCGACTCGTCCTTGTGAGGGCATAGTAAAAAAAGACATCTCCATGCTAATTCACCAGGTAATTTCAAAGAGCTAAAATGTTACAAAAAAAGTAATAACTTGTTTAAAAACAGGTATAAAATATGGAACAGGAGAAGATAATCCTGACTCATGTAATCACTCCACAGGGAGAGTTACAGTTACAACAATGAGTAGAGTCTGATAAAAAAGAAAAACCTGTATACGAGATAATCTTTAACGGTGTTTTTCTGATGGCCAGCTACAACGAGCTATCAGAAAAGGCATTGGCCACCCTGGCCATTGAGCCATTGGCATCGGAAAGGCAGGACCTACGCGTTCTGATCGGTGGCCTTGGCATCGGCTACACACTCAGGGCTGCTCTGGATTGTGATGGAATTCAGGCCATAGATGTTGTTGAGATTGAAGAATATATTATTAGGTGGGCAAAGAGTTTCTTCAGCGAACTGAACGGCTATGCCTGTTCTGACTCGCGGGTTCACCTTATAAAGATGGATTTGGGTGACTATATCTTTAAGACAGAGAAAACCTATGATGCCATCATTATGGATGTTGATAATGGCCCCACATGGCTAGCACTGGGAAATAACCAGAGGCTGTACCGAAAGCCGGCTCTCCTTAGGATTAAAGCTATCTTAAGGGATGGCGGAGTGTTCATTGTCTGGGCAGCGCAAAAATGCATAGCCTTTGAGAAAAGGATTGAGGAGGTATTTGGCAGCACAGAGCTGATTACAGTCCAGGATATGGACAGAAGTGGTCGTTCAGCCGATTATTTCATATACCGTACCCGGTCGTT
>JAUWZC010000294.1 GCA_030615565.1 Desulfobacteraceae bacterium
GTTCAAGGATCATACATGCTGTGTACTGGGCAACAGTGCTGCCGGTGCCATGAACCAAAGCTGTTTTAAGGCCCCTCTTTATCAGTTCATTCCTGGCTGACCAGGCAGACATGATATTGCTTGCACCAACAGCATGGCCACAATAGATCAAACCACCGCAGGGATTTACTATATATTTCCCCCCTGGTGTCATAAGCCCGTCTTCTATTAATGAATCGGCACTGCCCAATGGAACAAGACCAAACTCAGCCATGCTAATCTCTAATTGATGAACAAAGGCATCATGAAGCTCAACAATATCTATTGCCTTAGTTGGATCTTTAATGCCGGCCATCTCATAGGCCCTATGGGTTGCATAATAATCAGACATGATCCGAGACATATCCTTTTGGTTTTTACCGGCAAATGAATGCTCATTAGCCTCCCCTACACCGGTTATCCAGACAACAGGGGTACCATTATTTCTGGATATCTCCTTTGCCGTCTCTTCTTCAGCCATAATAAGGGCAGCTGCCCCTTCACTATAGACACAGATCTCAAGCTCCTTGAATGGATAAACCACAAGGCGTGAGTTCATAACCTCTTGAGGTGTTACCTGGTCAAACTGCCTCTGGGCATAGTTATTCTCCCTAACCTGCTGGCTTAATTGGGATGAGATCTTGGCAGTGATTTCCGGTTTTAGATCCTCAGGATGTTCATCCTTGTAAGCCAGCACCACCTCGGCATAGCTGTCAGAGGCAGTCCAGCCAATAGGCTGTTCAAAAAAACTATCCCCAGACCAACCAATAGACTTGATTACCTCTGGAGTGGCCGACATAGATGAAAAATCAAAACAATCGGTCGCCTTTTCCACACCCAATACCAAAGCGGCCTTAAACCTTCCAGCTGCAAGGTATGCATGTGCCGCTGACATGGTGTAGGCACCGGTTGCCCCTCCATTGGTAATGCGTATTCCAAACTTGTTTTGCATGCCTAAAAGCCCGTGTATGGCATGCTCAGGAATGGCAGTTCGCTCAAAGATATCATTATAGATACCGTAGAATGCTGCATCTACATCACCGATTTCTATCTGGGCATCCTTCACCGCCTCCCTTGTTGCCATCTGTGCTAACTCATAATAGGTCTTCTCCCTCCATGTTCCCTTAAAAGGGGTTACACCTGCACCGACGATACCTATCCTTTTTGACATAAAATTATACCTCCTTTCATCTAAAAATAGTCTCTTCACCCAACTATTTCGCCATTTTGGCTCATTATTATTAAGTCCAAATGTAAATTGAAACCTTCACCATGTGAAATAGAAAATCCAATAGGATTGATATAATGAATTGTTTGTCTCAGCATGATATATGATTGTCCCTTTTAGATTTAAGGCAAAACGCATGGAGCCCACTGATTCAGAGATTGTTCCATTGAGGGGAAAGCGAGTGGTAGCAACTATCTTGGCAGCCCCCGGGGTTCCGGTGGCAACCAGCGGACCTGCTCCAAAAATGATAGGATTATCTGGAGAAAGTGGGCTTGTACCGCTCGATAAACAGTACCTTCAAACTCAATTCTAAGTGGAAGTGACATAAGGTAGATTTACCATAATAAAAGTATAAAGTAAAATATTGACCCCCAACATGGGAACTCTGTCCGCCTTGCAGCGGACTTATTTTATGCTGAAAAACTTATATGAAATGGCTACTCAAAATTAGAAATGTATGAGAATATGAATTGCCATATAGTTATAATTGATGATCCAAGTAGACAAGTAGAATGAAAGACGCAGTAATTTCGAATATGGATTGTTGTTAGGAAAGGTGTTAAGATAGTTATTATGATCAATGTAAATTGGAAAAAGCCAAAAGAGGCACTACTATTTCTTTTGCTTGTCTTTATTTGGGTTTTTTCAGTTAAAGTTGGTACAATCCACTCCCAGGATTCCTATCAAACTAAGCAAGCTTATAGCAGTCTGCAAGGGTCACAGAACACAGCCTTGAGCCAAAATCTGCTTCTCCAGATAAAAAGGGGTCCAGATTTTGAGCGTAGTCCCCAGGAGGAAAGTGCAGGTAAAAGCATCTGGTTTACCCTGCTAGCAATCTTTCTAGCAGGCCTGGCCCTGAATCTTACCCCGTGTATTTATCCCCTTATTCCTATAACTATTTCATATTTCGGTGGAAAGAGCGATAAGATAGGAGGCCATACTATAGTTCACGGGGTATTGTATATTTTTGGCCTGGCCATAACCAATTCGTTGCTAGGCCTTTCAGCCGCCTTATCAGGGGGTATGCTCGGCTTTGCACTTCAGAGTCCTTTCGTTTTGATCTTTGTAGCTGGTGTAATGGTTGCTATGGCTTTGACTTTCTTTGGTTTGTGGGAACTCAGGCTACCTTTTTTGCTAACACGGGTGGCATCGAAAAATTACGCTGGATTCTCTGGAACGTTTTTTATGGGCCTGACCCTCGGAATAGTAGCCGCTCCCTGTCTTGGCCCATTTATACTGGGGCTTTTGATATATGTAGGGCAAAGA
>JAUWZC010000165.1 GCA_030615565.1 Desulfobacteraceae bacterium
CATTACGGGATTACACGCTTGCATTTGAGATACCACTACTTTCAGGTAAAGACAGCATGTATACCGATGGTGAAGTAAAGGGGCCTTCTGGGATGAGACAAAAGATATCAGGACTGCCAACCCTTCAGTTTACAGCTACAACAGTAGTAAAGGATATACGAAAATGTGTGACAATGGAGTTGAAGGTACCTGGTGACCTGGTATACATCCTTGGAGAAACACGGGATGAACTTGGAGCAAGTGAGTATTACCTAATGATGAATTGGGTAGGGTGTAATGTTCCTGTCGTTGATTCAAAAAAGGCACTCTCGCTTTATCGGGCCCTTTATCAGGCGATCCAGGATGGACTGGTTGCCTCCTGCCATGCTGTTAGTAGAGGTGGATTGGGTGTTCATCTTGCACTTTCTGCAATAGGGGGTAATCTGGGAATGAATATAGAGCTGGGGTTTGTTCCAAATGAGAAGGAGCTTTCTAACACAAGGCTTTTATACTCTGAGTCGGCAGGTAGGTTTATAGTTACCATTGATGAAAAAAAGAAAGAGACCTTTGAGGATATAATGGGTGGATTGGAATATGCCTGTATAGGAAGGGTGACTGATTCTGATATCCTTCAAATATCAGGTACAGATGGCAAAACTATTATAAATGAAAAGATAAGTGATTTAAAAGATGCCTGGAAGGAACCTTTTGGAGATTTAGTATGAATAAAATCAAAGCACTTGTTCTTACTGGATACGGTCTAAACTGCGATTATGAAACAGATTTCTCTCTGAAACTGGCTGGTGCAGATTCAGAGAGGATACACATAAATGAATTGATATCATCTGGGAAGAATGGTGCCAGTGTAATCCTGGACAATTACCATATCCTGGTATTAGGAGGTGGTTTTAGTTGGGCAGATGATCACGGAGCTGGTGTTGTTATGGCTTCAAAGTTGAAATACAATATAGGTGAAGAAATTGAGGAGTTTATCAGGAAAGGAAAACTTATTATTGGTATTTGTAATGGTTTCCAGGCCCTTGTAAACTTAGGGCTTCTACCAGGATTTGATGGAGATTATAACTCCAGAAAGGTTGCACTGACCTACAATGATTCAGGAAATTTTGTTGACAGGTGGGTCAAGCTAAAGGTTCAAGCGGATACCGTGTGTATTTTCACAAAAGGGATTTCCACTCTTGAACTTCCTGTAAGGCATGGCGAAGGGAAGTTCTATGCCAAAGGTGAGATTATTGATAGACTAACAAAGAAAAACCAGGTTGTCATCCAGTATGCAGACAAAGAGGGCAGACCTGCTCAAGGCAGATGGCCTTTTAATCCAAATGGATCTCTTTATGATATTGCTGGAATTTGTGACTCCACAGGTAGGATATTTGGAATAATGCCTCATCCAGAGGCCTACAACCATTACACAAACCATCCAGACTGGGTTAGAAAAAGGGAGGAGTTGGCAAGGATGGGTAAAGAGATTGAGAGGGAAGAGGGTGAAGGGATCACCATCTTCAGGAATGCCGTAGAGTATATCCGGGAAAATCTTTGATCATTCAATTAGCCACAGATCTACACAGATAAACACAGATTTTTGTTCGGCCTACCCGGCCGAATAAAATATACAGTCGCTTCGCGCATGAAGAAGCGTTGGTGCATTGATAATAACAATGCTTATAATTCTGCCCGAAGGGCATGAAGTTCAATAGTTCCGCCATCAGAACGATTAATCTGCATAAATCCGCGTGGATCTGCGGCCCGAACAAATCAAAACTTCCAATACCTGCCTTGAATTGATTTTACCTTATCAAGCACAGGCGTTAGAATCCTTTGGTTCTCCTCGCTAGACCAGTCTCGGTCTTTTATTGCTGACTCTCCCCTTAGTTCCTTTAAAACTGCCTTTACTGAATCTCTTAAACCCTGCAGATTATAGCCACCTTCGAGGGTTAAGGCGAGTTTACCATCACAGTTTGAGCGGGCGATTTCCATAAAGGTGCGTGTCAGTCCAGCAAATCCATCAGGAGTAACTGACATGCCTCCTAAGGGATCACCCTCATAAATATCGAATCCTACAGAGGCAAGCACCAGATCAGGTTTAAATTCCAGGGCTATAGGCTGGAGGATTTGCTGATAGATAGCGATATATTCCGCATCACCATATCCTGTGGAAAGAGGAACATTAACTGTAAAACCCTCTCCATTGCCTCTTCCTACCTCATTAAAGCTGCCACTACCAGGGTAAAATGGATATTGATGGGTGGAGAAGTAGAGGATGGAGGGATCGTTTTCAAAGGAGTGCTGGGTGCTGTTGCCATGGTGTAGATCCCAATCAGTGATCAAAATCCTATTTAATCCCAGTTTTTTCTGGGCATATATAGCCCCTATTGCAACATTATTAAAGAGGCAAAATCCCATACCCCTATTTCTTTCAGCATGATGACCTGGAGGCCTCACCAGGGCAAATGCATTATCGAGCTCGCCACTGTTTACCATATTAATGGCATTGCAAAGGCCTCCTGCAGCAAGTAAAGCAGCCTGATAAGAACCGGGGGAGGTTTGTGTATCTGCATCGAGGAAACTGGATGGCTTACTAGCAGTGGCCGCAACCAGATCTATATAGTCTTTTGAGTGGATATAGAGCAGTTCCTCCTCTGTAGCCTCTCTCACCGGTACATCAATGTATTTATCTGTCATATCCGGATCATTCAGCATCTCATAGATAACCTCTAATCTCCTGTGGCTTTCAGGATGAAAGTCTCCGGTCCTATGTTCGATATATCTTGTATCCCTGACGATTCCTGTTTTAAACATGGCTTATCTCCTTTATTTTTAGTTACTATTCAGCCACAAATTATCACAAATTATCGCAAACAATCATTTAACAATCCCGCCTGCCGCCTGTCGAGCAGGGATGGCGGGCAGGTTCATTTGTGTCCATTCGTGGCTGAATAGTTACGCCTATAGTAAAAAAAAGACCGACGCTGGAATGCCGATAATATTTTCATCTATTAAAAAGGTATTCTTGGTGACCAGAATTCCCTTGCCAAAACTACGTTTCATGGTTGAGTAATCGGATCGGCTTATTATACTCTGGTACTTAACCTCTATTGGCATAAACAATTCACCTTGTAACACAACAAAATCGACCTCCTTGCCCTTAACAGATTTCCAATAAAAAACCTTTTCTGTCCTACTAAATCCCTCAAACAAGCGACTTTCAAATTTTTTGACAAGATAGGCAGCAACAGCGCCTTCGACTGCTAGGCTGAAATCCTGCTTTGGGCTTAGACCAGCCTCTTGTTGAGCAATGTTTAAAAGCAGAGGGTCAAAGAAATAGAATTTTTTCATTTTGTTGGGATTGGCCATTTTCTTATTTCTATCCAAGAAATAGAGGATAGCAAGCAAAAAGGAATCGGCCAAAAATTCACTGTATTCTCGAACTGTATTGTAGGAGGGTGTGTCAATAGTTTTAGCCAGGCTTTGCCAACTGACAGGGGTTCCTCCTGTTAATAATATTCTAACTAATACCTGTTTGAGGAGTATCCTGCTTTTTTTTGCCTTTTCGAAATCAGAGCGAATCACTGCCAAATATGTTTCCATGATGTCTTGAGAAAGTTCTCCCTTCTTCAGAAAGCACTCAACTGCTAAGGGGAATCCTCCTATAGTGAGAAAGTGTTCTAAAAGGACAGAAAGCCTGGGCAAGAATACCTCGGTCTGTGATCTTATTTTTTCTATAAATGTTGGTTCTTCTAATAGCGCCTGGAGAGAAAAATGTTCAAAATCGATGGGGACCTCGGAACATTTTTTGACAAACTCTATGAAGTCCAAGGGCATCATAACCTTATCGGGTTGAGGAACTCGACCTCTACGTCCTGGCAGCCTTTCCGCCCCTCTTTTGATATCCACAGCAGAAGATCCGGTAAGGATAAAGGTTGTTGACCGGCCCCACCCTAAGTCAATTATTTGTTTAATAGCATTTTGCCAGGCAGGGACGAGAGAAATCTCATCGATAAACAGATATCTCCTTTTTGATTTAAAGGGCTGGGAAAATTCATGGTATTGCTGAATGACCTGAAACAGTTCCTCCGCTTTTGAGATCAGGTCGCAGGAGTAGTAAAATATTGCTCGTGGAGCTACTTTATCTTTTAGTAGTTCGCCGACTATCATTTTAATCAAGGTTGTTTTTCCAACCTGCCTGGGGCCCCGCAATGTATAGACCGCATCCTGAGTCAGTATAAACTCCTCCTTTATTTTTGGCTGCCATCGAAGATTTGATTCCCTGTAGTCCATTATGGAACGATCCGATTCAATTCTTTCAGGAGCTTCCCACCAAGGATTAAAAATTAGAAGATTAACCATACCTAAGTCCTGTTTCTAACAATATCAATCACTATAGTGATCAATATTGTACCATAAATGATCACTATAGTGATCAATATAATCCAATCAGGGTAAATGTCAAGGAAAAACCTCATCAGATTAAAAAACTAACGTAAAAATGGTGGTGCTTCCTCACCACATACTTTTTTCATCTATCAACTTTCAGTAATAAAATGACATTGGTTTTTGGTTCACTTTAGGTATTTTAAGCACAATAATTCACTTTATGCATTTTTACCTATTTTCTATGATGAGCCCAAAAAACCTATTAGATAGCTCCAGAGACACAGAGTAATGGCAGATAAAAGGGTAGAAAGAGTTACAGCCGTTGAGGCAAATTTAACATCTCCTTCCATCTCACTTGACATTATCACAGAAACCGTGGCCGTTGGTACCCCCATCAGAGTTGCAGCCACTTCAATAGAAAAGGGATGTACTCCGGCATTGTGGAGTAAAACTACTCCTAAGCCAGGAAGAAAGAGAAGTTTAAGGGCTGAAGAGGAAAAAAGCCAGTAAAGGCTTTTTGACATTAGTGACAGGGACAAGGATGCCCCAATGATTAAAAGCGCCATAGGCAGAGCCATGCCAGAAACAATTTCCAGAAATCTGTTTAAGAAATTGGGCAATTTCAAGCCAAAGTAGGAAAAGATTATTCCAACCAATGCGGAAATAATAATTGGGTTTAAAAAGATGCTCTTTAGTATATTTATAAGTGATTTAATCTTGTGTCTTTTAGTACCGGAATAGACATTGAAAGATAGAACAGATAATATGACTTGTGAAATTATAATAAATGGTGCCAAAAAACTTGCAATTCTAAGGCCATTGTTTCCTAAGGAATAGAAGACTACAGCAAGACCGATATAGCCAATATTTCCATGCACAGAAGTCTGGACAAAGCTTGCAGCCGAGGCAGATCCTAGTG
>JAUWZC010000066.1 GCA_030615565.1 Desulfobacteraceae bacterium
ATCTGCCAGATTACTTTCAACCAGCCCTTCCCCTTAAAAAGACTAGATCCCAGGAGCCGGCTTCTTCAAAGAGAAAGTGGGCTGATTTGGAGAGAGGATTCATTTTACAGGTACTAAGGGAAAACAATTGGAATCGACAGGAAGCTGCCAGGGAATTAGGTATTGGTAGACAGACCCTGTGGCGTAAAATCAAGCGCCTGAATATTCAGATACCAAGGAAAGACGGCCGCTCGTTAAAGACTAAAAATTGACCCACCTAATACTTTTTACCAAGGTCTTCCATGAAAAATAGAATCTGTTGCCCAAAAATCCTGGATGAATCTACCTTCGAAAATCTTATCAACCAGTTGGATAAGATTGGAGTAGATTTTGGAATGCCAGTAACCATCGATCTTAGCAAGGCTCAATTTATTGATCCCTATGGAATCTTGGGCTTGCTTGAGATAGGACGGTATCTGTCCGAAAGGGACCTTTCTTTGTCTTTAATCCTTCCCCACTCAGAAGAGGTGATTAAGTATATGGAGCGGCTGGATTTCTTTAAAATCGCCTCAGAACTTTTTTCCTTGGATTTGGATGATGCATGGCCTCAAGAGCCTTTTTTTAGAAGCCCTCACTCCGATGTCTTATTGGAAACGCGAAAGATTGAAGGAACGGACGATATCCATAATCTGGTTGAGGATGTAAGGCAGAGAGCAGAAACCATCTTGACCAGTCATCTAAAGTATGATGCGAATGCGATCGATTCCTTTGTGGTGGCACTTTCTGAGGTATGTCAGAACATCCCGGAACACAGTGAGGATATTGGATACGTGGGAATCCAGAAGTACTTCTATGGAAAAAAATTGGGCAAAAATATAGTAAAGATCGCGGTAATGGATTTAGGTGTAGGAATAAGGGAATCCCTCACTCCTAAATATGCCCCTTCAGTTAAAAATTGGTCCGACCTTGAAGCCATCAATCTAGCTCTATTTAAGGGAGCCTCTCGTTTTGATGACCCAGGAAGGGGCCAAGGACTCACGCAAGTTAGAAAGTTGGTCGAGCGTTGGAAAGGGAAACTGATGATCAGATCAGGAACTGCCCGATCTGGCATAATTCCCCCCTGGGAAATCAGTAGACCTAAAAGATCTTCCCTAAAAGATTTCCCCGGAACTCAAATAAGCATCATCCTCCCTGAAAAATTCTCTTAATAAATCTTAAATTCAATTTTTTTCAAATTTTTTTAATTTTTTTCTTGACAAGAAAAAAAAGATCAAATATGTTATAAACGAGTTCAATTGAAAACGATGAAAAGGACCTATTTATGAAAAACGAGATTAAAAAATATCGGATCGTGGATTTAATGGAAGAAAATCTTACCAATGGATCTAAGAATATAGTTACCCGAGAGACCGGTAGGATCATTAGAGAAGCGATTGAGGTAAAGATACAAAAAGAGCAGGAGGAGATGATCATCATTTTAGACTTTTCCGGTATCGGTATTATCGACTTTTCCTGTGCCGATGAAGTAGCCGCCAAATTTATTGCACGATTAAACCTCAAGGAATATGGTGACAAATATCTCCTTTTTTCTGGGTTGACCCCTAGTCAAGAGGAGAATATCACCGCAGCCCTGGAAAAAAAGAAACTATCCCTTCTTTCCTTGAAAGAAGATGGGGGTTGGAAACTTATGGGAATCTTAAACCCCTATTTAAAAGATACCCTGGATCTGGTGATGGAAAGGAAATCCTTGACGGCAAGAGAGCTAGCGGATCTTACTGGCGTAGAGATCAATTCTGCCAGCACTAAACTATTAAACCTGAATAAGGTGAGACTTGCTATAAGAATGAGGGAGGCCCTCCCTAACGGGGGGAGGCAGTTTGTTTACCGATCGCTGATTTCTTCATCTTAAAGGAGGTTCAATATATCTATTAAGGAAAACGAGGTTAAGGGAATTGGAGGGCTGACCTCAAATCCTAGCCTTGAATACTTTATAGGGTCGATCATGCGATTCAATCAGTGGGTGCAAAACCGGAGTGATGGCTATAGTGTAGATTATAAAATAGAATTGACTTATGCACAGTATTATTTGTGATATACAAATGAACTTATTTGGAGGAACTGTAAATGGAGAAGAGTGACCTTCCTTTTGGAAGCGAATTTTCACCTAACCAGATAGAGCTTGTGCGGGTCTTAGAAATGGCAGATGAACATGCTGGTGATTGGCATGCTCTGGAGAACTCAATACGCCAAGAGTATTTTGACTCGCACTTAACCAGCGAATACAATCGGCGGAAGCTTGCAAACAACTGTAAACTTGGAATGATTGCTTATGGTGTTCTTGATCGGAATGGTTTTCTCACTGATTTTGGGAAGAAACTCCTTTCATTCAAAAGAACCCCAGAGAAAATGTACCAGGCTTTTGCTCGGCATATTTTATTAAATCTTAAAGGATTGATAGTTGTGCAAACAGTCCAAGACATGCAGGCACGTGGCGAAAGGGTGGACCTCAGAAAACTACGCGAGTGGCTTCAAGAAAGAGGTATACATTTCCCCAGAGGAGGAAAACATCCAAGCATGATGAGGTTGTGGCTTGAGAAAGCGGGAGTGGTGATTTCTTCTGACTGGCGAATAGATGTTACTTGTCTTGAACGAATTATCGGTATATCCGGAGATATTATAGATGAGATATCTATGCTCACTATTGAGCAAAAGGCCTTCCTAAGAACTTTGGCGAATATTGGAGAAACTGGCCCCTATCTATCGAACGAGGTGGAAAAATTGGCATCTACAGTATATGGAGCAAAATTTGACGAAAAGAATCTACCTAAGACTGTGCTGTATCCTCTTGAAAAGGCTGGTTATATATCGCTTGAAAGAGGAACCAAGAAAATTGGTCGAGGTGCTAAGCCTTTTCAAGTAAAGCTTACTGATAAGATGAAGTCCGAGATCATTACTCCTCTCATCGACTGCCTCCAAAGTCAGGTACAGTCTGATCTCCGTCCTATGTTAAGGAAGCCTCTCACTAAGATATTAACGGAATTATCGTCGGCTGATCGGTATATCAAAGGTCTGGCTTTGGAAGCGCTTGCATTTTACCTCATGAGGTTAATTGATCTGAAGTATGTGGCAACTCGTCTTCGTGGTCAAGTCACAGGTGGTGCCGAAGTTGATCTGATTTTTGAAGGAGCACGTCTGATTTTTTCTCGATGGCAAATCCAATGCAAGAATACCAAGATTGTCTCACTTGATGATGTGGCCAAAGAGGTTGGCCTGATGATACACTTTGATTCGAAAGTGGCGGTAATCGTTGGTATGGGAAGAATCAGCGAGGCGGCTCAGGAGTATGCGAAAATGCTCCGCAATGAGTATGGTAAGCAAGTGATACTTGTTGGACGTAAAGAAATTTTGGACGTAGTAAATGGAGCTAAATCATTTGAGCAAGTATTGGAAAATCAAGTTCCATTTGTGTTGATGCGAGCTAGGTGAGTTATTATGATCGAACTATACAGAAGTCCCTGGAGATCTCAATTCCAAAGAGCCTTAGATAGCGTGAGAGACGAACTCATAATGGCAACGCCGTTTATTAAGAAATCCGAGGCGGAATATGTCTGCAATCACTTGCTTTCTGTAGAATCGGGAAAAGAACCTCATATCCGTGTTATAACTGATTTGAGAGCTGAAAGTGTTCTCGCCGGCTCTCTGGATATGGATGCATTAAGAATATTCCAGAACTTACTGAGAAGTTCTGAAGTGATAACCCTTCCGCATCTTCATGCAAAGGTTTATGTCTTTGATACCTCATTAGCTGTTGTAGGTTCCGCTAATCTTACATCGGCTGGCCTTGACTCAAATTATGAGTATGGTGTTGGTATCCAAGACCCTGTGCTAGTGAAACATATCAAAGCTGACATGGATGCATACGCACGAGTGGGCAATGTCCTCTTCCGAGAGCAAATTGAAGAACTATCACAAGTTGCTGAAGAAATAGTAGCTGAATATCGTAAGGTCCATAAGTCGGCCGCTGCTTCAGCTAAGAGGCGGTTTGATGAGAAACTGAGGAGTGCGAATGTCAGATTTGCTGAAGCACTCGTTGGTGCAAGGTCAGCCCATGCTCTCTTCTCAGAAGCCATATTGTATGTTTTATCACATGGGCCACTGCCAACTCGTCACCTACATCCGCATGTACAACGATTATTGCCTGACCTTTGTGATGACTCGGTAGAATTAATTATCCATGGTGAAAAATTCGGGAAAGCATGGAAGCACCATGTTCGAAACGCTCAACAGAGCCTGAAAAAGAATGGTTTGATTAGGTTTGACGGCCATGATTGGATAGTCTCCAGGAATTCATAGTAAAAATGCTAACCGATGAAGGTGACCTTGTGATTGACCCCTTCGCTGGTTCGAACGTAACAGGAGAGGTTTGCGAACGTCTTAAGCGCCACTGGATAGCCGTTGATCTTGTAGAGGAGTACTTAGAGGGATCTAAGTTCCGTTTCGATAAATTTAGTGTTGGTGACTGGGTTGAACAGAATGGTCAGAAAAGCTTTATCTTGCGAGAAGGAAATGAGAAATATGGGGAGGTGTTTAAAAATATTCATGAATTGAAAGGAAAATAAGGCAACTTCATCTATTGTTAAAGATTATATATGCAGGTGAACGTAGCGGAATTTGGGAGACTATCTTTAGGGTTAAGAAATTTAATGAAAAGGAAAAATTTTTTCGAGTTTTAGGTTTTTAAAGCATTAGAAATTTTTTAATATTGGGAGGTTAATATAAATGAGCAATACTCACGATAATAAGGTTAAAGAAATTTCAAGGGATTTATCTAAAAAAGGATGGGAGGTTGAAGCAGATGTCCCGGAGTATAAGACTCCAGAGGGCATTGGAAAAGACGGTTATATACCGGACATACACGCTATAAAAGGAGTTAGAGAAAGGATCATCGAAGTCGATACACCAAACACCATTGACTCAAATCAACTGAGGGCTTTCAGACAAAGTGCTTCCCATAGAAAAAATGCCGAATTTGAGCATGTGATAACAAGGCCAAAGAAAAGGTAAAAGTCAAATGGGATTTTTGGATACAAAAATATCTGAGAAGAAAGATAAAATTAATTTTTTCACTGATTCTCCAATTTCCTTAAAGAAAGAGGATTTTTTTGGCATCCATTCACAGTTTGCTGAGGCTCTTTATCAAGTGCTAAGACAAGCTGATATAAGTAAGGGAGCCTTTAATATAGGTCTTTATGGTGACTGGGGAACAGGTAAAACTACTGTTGTCAATCTATTATTAGAAGACATAAAGGAAGCCAATAAAAAACAGTTTGAATGCGTTCCACTATACTTTGATGTCTGGAAATTCACGAAGGAGCCCTTAAAAAGAGCTATATTGTTTGAAATGGAAGAGCAATTGTCAGGGCTTGCTCAAGGTCTCTCCAAAAGTGAAAAGGAGTTTAGGAACCATTTTCTTGAATATAAGTATCAAACCTCTAAAGGTATATTTACCCTGATAGAATGTTTGGAGTTTGAAGTTGCTCATGATGAAGAAATCAAATTAAGACCAGAAGAGATAGAGAATTTAAAGGAGGAAATAAACAGAGTTTTCAGGGGATTACGAGAATCTAAATACTTTCGACCCTCGATATTGTTTCTGATTTTTTTATCATTATTGGCTTTTAAATTTCCAAGCATATTTGATGGACTGTGTGTAGTATTTGGCACATTGGTTTCTGTAGGCATAATTGGATATATTCTTGGCATCCTTTTGCCAGGGTTTGCTTCTATATTAAAGAAATTCGTCTTTAAACATACACTGCGAAATCTAACGGCACATTTAGCCTTTTCAGGAGAACAATTTGGGAAAATATTCAAAGATATGGTCAAAAAAGCAAGAGGTGAGAATGAAAGCAGAAAAATCCTAATAGTTTTCGATAATCTTGATCGATGTGAAAAAAATTCTGTATTAGAAACCCTTTCAACGATAAAGACTTATTTGGATTTTCCCGGCTGTTTATACATAATAACCTGTGATGACCAAGCATTGAAGAAGCATTTACAAACTGTGTATGGTGAAAATGAGAGCCAGGAATTTTCGAAGGATTTTTTGGATAAGCTTTTTCAAGTCACTTTTCGTTTTCCATCCCTTGTCGAGAAAGACAGAGATGCCTTTATTGGAAGATGTATTGGGGAGTTAGGGTTGCAATTAAACTTAGAATCAGAACGGCAGGTTCGTCAGATATTGACACTTGCCTACAAAGGACAAACTCCTCGTCAAATAAAGAGATTTTTAAACGACTTTGGTCTTTATTTTATTATCGCAAAAGCCATTGAATCATCCTCCGACAAACAAACTATTGAGAATAAACTAACCCATGATATGGGCTTCTTCTCATTTATGATGGTTATTAAGCAAATATGGCCGGAATTTGAAAAGAAATTAATAGAGCAAACCGATCTTTTTCATATATGGCAGAGGAAGATGATCGAGGAGCGAGAAAAGCTAGAAAATTTACTAGACAAAGAATACAAAGATAGTGAGTTATATCGATTCTTAAACGCTATCTTGTTAAGAATTGAATTACCTAAAAGTCTTTCTCCCTTTATTTATTTAAAGGCAGAGGCAGAAGAAGAGAAACTCTACGAATCCGTAACAGAAAGTTTGTGGAGTGGTGATCCAAAATATTGGCAAGAACTAGATTCTGAGAATCTTGGGTCAGCATTGATGAAAGCAAATGACTTACTTAAAGGATGGATAACTAACCAAGAAACTATTTATATTCAGAATGCATTGAAAGTTTTATTAGGTGTTGATTTTCAGGAAGATTCAATTGATAAAATTTACCCCCTTGCTGAAACTATTGTTGAAGGAATTGAAAGTTTATCGGATGGCGAACTTCTAGCACTGTTACAGGGAAAAAGTGGATGTATAAATATGTTGTTAAAATGGTTACAATTTTTGAGAAAAGGGGTCAGAAATCAGGTAATTAATCGTATTATAGACCTAATAACCTATGAAGGAAAAAAATAGATGGATGTTAAATTAGAAATTTACGAGACATTAATAAACAATAAGAAAATATTATCATCAAGCCACAAGAAGAAGTTAAGGGAATCATTAATAAATTTATGGGAAAAGGATGACACTGAATTTATCTATAGAGCTATTGAAATAATACCACAAAAAGAGACTAAGGAATTTATATTGCCTACACTTACCAAAGAAATGGTAGAAAAATTAGAACCTGGGGAGTTCGACATACAAATCCTTGAGTCTTTAAAAAAAATTTGGTGGGAGTTAGCGGAATCAGATACAAAGGAACTTTTGGTTACAAAAGTTAAAGATTACATGGATAGAGTTCAAGATAACCAAGGATTTACAGATGAAGATGAACAAATTTTAATAGTACTGGAGTTACTAAAATTAGAAGATATTCCGCAAGAAGGGCGGGAGAAATTCTGGGATACATTTTGGAGGAGAATGGATAATCTGAGAGACCAACCTGTTGATTTGGTCAAATACATTTTGGAGGCGATCTGGTTTATTCCAGAAGAATCACAAGCTGAGGATTTATCAGAACTTATTAGAAATCCTATAGAAGAGCATGAACAAGCTTCTGAAAGTCTTATCCAAGGACTTTCTGAAAGTTATCTTATTGAAGCAGGAACTTGGGGATCCGTAATAAATGCTATAAAAGGCACAACCAATAAATGGGGGAAAGATCTTAAAAGACAACTTTACATGAAATTTAAGCCAGCTAACTTTTTGAAATATTGGGAGGAATATGTAAGTGAGACTGACCTATGGGATATTAGCTTAATTTGCGGAATATCGAAAGACCTCTTTATTAAGAAAAAAATTTCCAAAGTGCAGTTTACTAAAAGTATTGAGAAATTAGTTCTGAATTATCTATCTGATTACATTAATGACGAAAATGCTCATGTAATTTTGATTGAAAATATTGAAGATCTGAAAGAAGCAAATCTGGAAAAAGGGGTGAAAACGACCAAAATTCTCTTTGATGAAAAGGTTATTCCTGTATTGGCAAAGAATATGGAGGTTCAAAACTTCACAATCTCCATCTTAAATAAACTGTCGAAATGGGAAGAATTCAGTAGACAAGCAGGAATCATAAGTGCTTTGGAAGCCTTATCAAGTAAAATTTTAGACATTCTAGCACAGGATCCAAAAACTGGCACTCAATTTATAGAGCCATTAGAAAACGTACTAGACAAGGTGTCTTTAGAACAGTTTATCAGCAAGTTGCTAGGTCTTCTTATAGCTAAGTTACAAAACCGTGAAGAACTTACTCCCTATTTAGATGCATCGGAAGCCATTTTAAAACATCCTGCAATAATTAATGATAATAGAGAGAAGGTTAAAGAATTATGTCGTCATCTACTGGAACCAGGTCAAACCGAAGAAGAAAAGCGACTTGGAGTAAAGTTTCTAAAACGTCTTAACAAACCTTGGGGAAAGGAACTGAAAGAGAAGGTTAAGCCCCTGAAAAATTATTTTGCAGAAAATGAATAAATCCAAGCCTTTCAAGAATATCTTAAAAGAAGGGGTTAGGAATGGGCAAGCCTCCATATATCATTGATCCATTTCTATTGTCCTTTTCTATGTCTGATTTCATGAAAAACCAACCCTTTCCTCCCCGTGCTTCAGCACGGGGTATCCAGGGTTAGTTTTTCATGAAAGGGAAAGAATCGAATCATGACAATGAAATTAAATGAAAAGGAACAACAGGCACTGAGAAAATTTAGAATGGCTCTTAAAGAAGCATTAACTGATAATTTTCTAGAAGTGAAATTGTTTGGTTCCAAGGCTCGTGGGGATGCTCGAAAGGATTCGGATATAGATGTATTAGTAATTATATCAAGTGGTGATTGGCACATGTGTGATGTAGTTTATGATATAGCTACTGACATACTCCTTGAAACCGAGGTTTGCATATCTCCAAAAGTTATCAGCAGAAAAGAATACAATAACCTCTATAACAGTGGAAACCCTTTTATAAAAAATGTTCTTCGGGAGGGGATTACAGTATGAATGAAAGAGCATATGAGCGGGCTGTTGTTTGCGACACTTGACTAAATTGCCCGAAGGCAACTTCGCAAACACGCAAGACGTTAGCTGAAATGCCTTTGGTCTCTTAGAGGGATGGCAATTTTGGAATCTAATGACATGAATGAAGTTGATGTTACTGATTTAGAGGCCGTGCTGGAGAGGATACGTGCTCAAACTGAGGTTGAGAACATTCGTGTCACTCAACATGCCCAGCAGGGAATGGTGGAAGAGGACATCATGCTTTATGAAGTTCTTGAAGCCATTGCCACAGGGCAAATTTTGGAAAACTATCCCAAGCATCGTAGAGGAGGCTGTTGTTTGCTTAACGGTCTTACCAATGACGGTCGTCCTCTGCACATCGTGTGTACGACGGCACGACCAGTGCTGATTATTATTACGGTTTATGAACCCAAACCGCCAAAGTGGATAACACCAACGCAAAGGAGGCGATAGAGATGAAATGTAGTATTGAAGGGTGCCCTGGAGAGTATGAGGAACAGAAAATTGTGCACACCGTCCATCATCAGGGGCAGGTTACCGTCATTGACCATGTACCTGCAGAGGTTTGCTCAGTGTGTGGAGATGTGCTCCTAAAACCCGAGACAGTCCGTCGGATTGAGACGTTACTACGAACACCAACCCGCCCGGTTAGCACAGTCCCTCTTTATGAATATGCGTGAAGGGGACTTTAGCTAACAGCGGGTTTCTACCTTGGGCTAAAGCCAAATGCGGCTTCGCTGCACTTTGGCTACCCGCAAAACATTATATGAAATTACGAACCACGCCTTTAGGAAATAAAGTTATTTAAAGGTAAATTTATATTTTACTATAATAAGTAAGACGGGGTAAATCATGTTTGATTTTTTGTTAACCGAAGAGGAAAAGGCATTGCAGGATGAGGTCAGGGAATTTGTAAAGAATGATGTCCCAAGTAAACTTGTCCGTGATATGGATTTAAGTATAATTGAGACTGGTCGGCCATTTATTGAGATGGCCGCAAAGAAAAATCTCCTTGGCCTACGCTTTCCTGAGGAATATGGGGGCCGAGGTCTCAACTGGGTCGCTGATGTGACTGCTATTGAAGAGGTTGGAGTACTCGGTAACTCCATAACATGTGCCTATGTCATGCCCAGTATTGTTGGAGAGGCACTGAATATCTTTGGAACTAAGGAGCAAAAGGAGCGCTATTTTAGGCCAACCAATGAAGGTAAACTTTATTCTGCAGAGGCCCTGACTGAACCACGCGGAGGTTCTGATTTCTTCGGCGCTACAACAAGGGCAGTGCAAGATGGTGATTCATTTATCCTCAATGGCGAGAAGCGATTTGTGGTAGGTGCCAAAGACTCCGATTATTTTCTGGTTTATGCCAAATCAGCTCCTGATGCACCACCGCATGAGTCCATCAGTTGCTTTATTGTTGAAAGGACTATGGGAGTAGAGGATCAAACCATTTATAGCCTTCTTGGAACAAGAGGTGGTGGTACAGGACGTCTTGTTTTTAAAGATGTTAGGGTTCCAAAAGAGAATCTTGTTGGGGAGTTGCACAATGCCTATCATGTCTTCAACAGGATGATGGTCC
>JAUWZC010000061.1 GCA_030615565.1 Desulfobacteraceae bacterium
TACCCAGAATGCAGTTAAGGCCTTATATTCTTCCTCTCCTTCTTCAATGCCAGCATAGTCAGTTACCATCTCTTTATATATAGAGTAAGATCCTATCTTTGTGCCTTCTAAGATAATGCCTGTGAGCATAATAATGGCCAGTATTATTATGGCATAGGTATCCATGGGATTTGTCTTTAGCCGGGGGGGTTTAAGGATGAATCTACGGTATATGGCCATACATATACCGATTATCACTAAGGCCCCGAATAGGTCTCTTAAAAAGAGAAAGGGATTGAGGGTAGCAGAGTAGTTGGCAAATAGGGGGGAGGTAATGAATTTATCCAGGGCATGCATTAGGAGCAGGAGCATGAATGCCACATATATGAGTATGTGGGTTAACCATTTAAAGAAGTCTTCATTGAACACCTTTCTCTGGAAGATTATATCAAGAAAAAATACCTTTATCAGGGTCAGGATCTTTGCACTGAATATGGTTAAAATTATACCTTTAATTGCTGATGAGAGCCTTTTTGATGTGGATATATCTTTTGTCTCTACACTGGTTTTATGGGAGAGCCAGGTATATATCTTATAGATCAAGCCAATGATAAAGATTGCTAAACAGATATATAGGCTGATGTCATAGAACATGGGCTTATCATCCTTTTGAGGTTTGTTGTGTTTGTACCCGTTTAAGGTTCAATAGTTCACGGTTCAAAGGTTCGGTTGGTCTTGACCTCAGTCTCTTTGCCGATATTCAACGAATACGGCGGCACATCAGACGACATAATCCGAACACTCAAAATTTATCAATCCCATTTTCACGTTTTCCCGTAATAGGCTTTATCTTCGCTGTCATACTGTGTTCGCAGTCCCTGAAGCCGATAACAATCTCCAAACTTGTAAACAGTCAATCTGTAATCCCGATTTCATCGGGAAACCTTTTTCAACCGTGAACGGTTACTTGTATTTTTAGATCTTTGCAGCATCTAAGATGGCTGGAAGCCGGTTTTCCCAGCCCATTGTTACCAATTGAACACCCTGGCAGAGCTCTTTAAGAGAGGTGATCAATTCACCTGCTATACTTATGCACTCATTAATCCTATCAGGGGCCTTCCTAAGCCGTGAAATCATCTCTTCTGGTATAGGGGGGCCGGGAACATTAGTGGAGATATATCTTGCAACGCCCACTGATTTTAAAAGAAAAACAGTAGCAATCACTGGAACACCTAATGCTTTGGCTTTTTCCATAAAATAGGTAAAAGCATGGATGTTAAAGACTGGAGGCGTTACCAGGAATTGAGCACCTTCCTTCACCTTTTTTTGAGCAAGCTCTAATTCTGCTTCCAGGGCAATCTCATTTTTAGCTGGTTTAATAGAACAACCAGTTACAAATTTAGGGGAGCCCTTCAATTCCATGCCTGCCATATCAACTCCGTTCTGAAGCCCCTTTATAGCCCTTAACAACGTAAATTCATCAATATCGGCAAACTGTTTGGCATCAATATGATCACCATACACAATCTCTTCACCAGGTATAACTAAGAGGTTTTTAATGCCAAGGAAATAGGCTGCTAAGATATCACCCTGAAGGGCAAGCCTGTTTCTGTCCCGGCAGCAAATCTGCATAATTGTTTCCATTCCCTGCTGTTGCATAAGGGCAGCGCCACCCATAGCACTCATCCTCATGACAGCCTGTGCCATTTCAGGCACAATAACACCATCAACCCTCCCCTTGATTTTTATGAGATTCGAAACCAAATCGGAAGCATCTACGCCCTTAGGGGGATCAAATTCAGCCAATACTACAAAATCTCCTAACAGCAGTCTTTTCTGAAAGCTCATAATTTACCCTTCTTTTTTATAGAGAGATGCTTGTTAAATAAAGCTACTTTGGTAATAGATTAAAAAAATACTTCATATAGTTTAAGGAAAAACCCTTTATTTTCATATCAATAGAGAAGGATAGAAATCAAGACAAGTAAGGAGAGTCTCTAGATTACAAAACCTGTAAAGGTTAAGTTTTTGGGTGCTCGTTTATCATTTTATCTTTAATCATGTCAAGAAAAATGAGAAAAAATAACTTAAGAAATAAATTATCGAGTAACCTGTATTATGTGATTTTTGGAATAAAAAAAGGTAGGTTTATCAGCTCAAGGACATGAGCGTCTGTACTATATGTTGAAAGGTGTTTTTTGGGTGGTAAAAAGAAAAATCCAGAGGGATGTTCTTTAATCCCCCTGGATTTTTTATTCCTAGAACAGGCCTTGAACTTTGCCAGTCTTTGTATCTACATCTACCCCTCTGAAGGCAGGATTCGAACTTGTTCCTGGCATAAGGCTGATTGCCCCTGCACATGGGCACAGGAATTTGGATCCGGAATAGATCAACACATCCCTTATTGGAAGTGTCCACCCTTTGGGAACACCTTTTATCGTCGGATCATGGGTAAGACTTAGATGGGTTTTGACCATCATGGTGGCATAATCATCGTATTTGGAATCGCTCTCGAGCATCTTTGCCTTTGCCTCTGCGTCAGCTGTCCAGGCCACGCCGTCAGCCCCGTAAACCACCTTGGCGATCTTCTCAACACGATCCCTTAGTTTCATCTCAAGGGGATACAGGAATTTAAAGTCGGTTTCAGTCTCGCATGCCTCTTTAACCACATCGGCAAACTCCAGGGCTCCATCGCCACCATCTGCCCAAAAGGTGGCAACAGCGCACCCGGCCCCTGCCTCTTCAGCTGCTTTCCTGACCATGGCAATCTCGTCCTTTGTATCAGTATGGAAGCCATTAATGCATACTACTGGATTTATGCCTGAAGTCCTGATGGTGTTAATGTGATGCACCATGTTGGAAAGACCCTTCTCCAGGAGACCAAGATTCTCCTTGGTGTACTCTTCGGGAAGTTTCAGTCCGGCCACAACCTTGGGTCCACCCCCGTGCATCTTCAGCGCCCTGATGGTAGTTGTAAGGACTGATACATGGGGCTTGAGTCCGCTGTACCGGCATTTAACATTCCAGAACTTCTCAAAGCCTATATCAGCGGCAAAGCCACTCTCTGTAATATGGTAGTCAAACATCTTGAGTGCAATGCGGTCAGCAATAATAGAAGACTGCCCTACTGCGATGTTGGCAAATGGGCCAGCATGTACCATCAAAGGCTGATACTCAACTGTGCAACAGAGTGTGGGATTAATGGTATTTCTCATCCATGCGGTCATGGCACCACCGACTTCAAGATCACCTGTAGTGACTACATTTCCCCTCTTGTCAAAGGCTACGGTAATGTTATCGAGTCTTTCCCGGAGATCTGCAAGGTCTCTAACAATGGAAAGAATTGCCATGAGCTCAGAGCCTACGGCGATCCCAAATTTTGACTGCGTGGTGAAACCATCCATCCTGCCACCAATGCCGATAATTATATTCCTGAGTGCCTGGGCACAGAAGTCCATGATCCAGCCCATCTCAACCCTGGTAGGATCAACATCCAGGCGGCGCATTTTTGTAAGCCTTTGTAATTGCTCATCATTGTAATTTCTCTCATGTTGCATCCTGGCAGTTAGGGCAACCATTGCCAGGTTATGGGCATTCATGATATCATTGATATCCCCTGTGAGGCCCATGGAAAATTCAGTAAGAGGTATTATGAGTGCATTTCCGCCTCCGGCAGCACTTCCCTTGATATTCATGGTAGGCCCTCCAGACGGCTGACGAATACATCCACCTACATTAAGACCCCTCTTTCCCATGCCTTCTAAAAGGCCGCAGGTTGCGGTGCTTTTTCCTTCACCAAGCGGTGTTGGGGTAATAGCAGTCACCTCAATATATTTGCCATCTGGTTTGTCCTTCAAACGTTCAATGATCTTCAAAAAATCGAGCTTACATAATCTGCCCATTGGAAGGATCTCACCCTTCTGGAGACCTAACTTCTCTCGCCAATCGTCTGGTGTTGGCATATTCTCTTCTGCTGCTTCTGAGATCTGCCAATCACTCATCTCAACTGCATTATACGCCATCTAACTACCCTCCTTTTTTAATTAATATTAGAAAGATTTGTAAAAATCTCATTAATTGCCTAATTTACACAATAGGCTATTTATATTCTTATTTCACCTCCTTCTATCAAAAAATATGTTTAGGCTTTTTCCGCCCTGAAAAGACCATTTTTAGACGCTCAGGTGATCCTCTTACCATAATGAGAAATTAAAGTTAATAATTAGGAAAAGGGAATCTAAATGTGATTATAATTTAGCTGTAATGTAACTATTATTTTTATTATTTATTGTCAATAAAAAAACAATTAAGGCCTTTTGAATTATAATCATACATAAGTCCCTTAATTTCTGATAGTATGCAAACCACAATAAAATACTGAAAATAAAATCATGGGCAGGGTCGCTAAATCCCTCTTTTAGTCTTTTTAACAGGCAGTAAGAGATAGGCGAATGAAGATAGACAGAGAACTGTTCAGAAAATTTGAGAAGATCGTCGGCGAGAAGTACATATCTGATACAGAAGTGGCTAGAGTATGCCATGCATATGATGCAACCAAACAGAGGGCTATGCCTGATGTGGTCATAAGGCCCTATTCAGCTCAGGAAGTGTCACAGATACTGCAATTAGCTAATGAGAGGTGCATACCGGTATATCCGATGGGAGCAGCATCCGGCATGACCGGTGGGGCTGTGCCGGTCCATGGTGGAATATCGCTGAATATGAACAGGATGAACAGGATAATAGAGATCGATGAGGCAAATATGATCAGCATAGTGGAGCCGGGTGTCATAGTTGCAGATTTTCAGAATGACGTAGAGAAATTGGGTCTATTTTATCCTCCAGATCCTGCCAGCAATGAGTTTTCCACTATGGGTGGCTCAGTCGCAGAATGCTCCGGTGGACTAAGAGGCGTTAAATATGGTGTTACAAAGGACTATGTGATAGCGCTGGAAGTAGTACTGCCCACAGGGGAGATAATAAGCACTGGCTCAAAAACGTTGAAAAGTGTTACAGGGTATGACCTGACCAAGCTCTTTATCGGCTCTGAAGGAACACTTGGCATTTTCACCAAGATCGTTGTGAAGCTTATACCGCTGCCGGAAAAAATTGAGACGATGTTGGCACTTTTCAAGAGCATCAAAAATGCTACCGATACGGTATCTTCCATTATAGCCTCAAAGATCATCCCTCGAGCTCTGGAGTTTATTGACGAGGAGTGTATTAAGGCGGTTGGCCTCTATAAAGACTCTAGCATTGTTGAGGGAACCAAAGCACTGCTGCTCATCGAGGTAGATGGTTCTCCAGAGACAGTGCGTCGGGATGCTTTGCGCATTATGAATATCTTTGAAGATAATAAGGCCTTTGGGGTAAGGAAAGCAGAGACTGAGGAAGAAGTAGATGACCTCTGGTCTGTTAGACGTTCAATATCGCCAGCGCTCTACGCTATTAGCAAGGGAAAGGTTAGTCAGGATATATGTGTCCCGCGGAGCAATCTGACCCGGATGCTGAATAAGATATCTGAAATAGGCAAGAAGTATAGAGTTAAAATCGTTAACTTCGGGCACGCTGGCGATGGCAACATACACATCAACATCCTGATTGACCCCAGCTTGCCAGATGAAATGTGGCGTGCTGAGGCTGCTGTAGGCGACATCTTTAAGGAAACAGTCAATCTCGGTGGGACATTATCGGGTGAGCATGGCATTGGAAATACCAAGTCAAAATATCTTAGCATCGAGGTTAAGCCAAGGGAATTGAAGCTCATGAAAGACATAAAGACTCTGTTAGACCCAAACGGGATACTTAACCCAGGTAAGATATTCTATAACACCGCCTGAAAGTATACCTGATCCTGCTATAAAGGTTTCAGATTTACCCTATTTTATCTTAAAGTGTTCTACCCATATCTCAATGATGCCTCCGACATCGATCCATCAAAATCGAGTGAAAAAGGTTAAGGGATGTAATTACGTGGAGTAACTGTGAAAGCGAAAAAAAGGATGGTTATCATCACCAGCTACTTTGCTGGAGAGACCTATGGTCTTCTGGGGCCTCAGATGGCCGCTACTATTATCCGAGAGAATACGCCCTATGATTGTATCGTTATAGCTGTGGCGCGGGAGGATGACAAGGCCCTTCTCAACAAGGCCCTGGCTGATTATTTCGCTATGGAGAGGCCCATAATTGGTTTCTCAACCCTAAGTGGTCGGGAGGATCTTTTTTCTTTGGCTAAGGAACTCAAGGCCGAAGGTAGTCTCACTATCCTGGCAGGACCCCAAGCCAATGTAGACTACCTGGGGGAAAAAGATTGGCAGGATCATCCCCACCGATTCCAAGGTCTCACAGAGAATTTCACCTTCTCTATGCACGGGCCGGCAGAGCAGGCTAAATATCTCTTACAACATCTGGATAAAAATGCGTGGCAGGACATCCCCGGATTGCTATACCTTAGCAAAAATAGAAGGATTATCCAAAACCCAAAAAATGTTTGGGAGGAAAGGTACTTAAGAAAAGTACAGTGGAACAATATATACAGGATAGAAAAAACAGGACTTATTCCACATAAGATAACCACCGGACAAGTATTGCAGCAGATAGGATGCCCCTATGCAGCCCAGGAGAAATGGGTCGAGATAGATTATCCGGTCCCAATGGCAGGCATAGATGAACAAAAGGTAAAACTTCCCTTAAAGGGGTGTAGCTTCTGTGATGTAGCAGTAGATAAAGGGTTTTATGGAGAATTGGACATTGAGACAGTTGTAGAGCAGATCAGCTGCCTTCCCAGAACAGAAGAGGGAAGGAAGATTCCCTTCGAACTGATAAACGAGAACCCCATTCCCGGACTCCCGCGTTTGTTGATGCAGGTTAGGGACAGAAACATAAAGCTTTCACAGATCAATCTCATCCTAAGGGCAGACTGGTTTTTGAGGGGTGAGCAAAATTTAAGGAAGACTCTGGTACTTGCAAAATCTTTAGGGGTACGAATACTACTGGCTTCGGTGGGGTTTGAGTCCTTTGACGATAGGATATTACTTAACCTCAATAAAGGGCTAAATGTCGAGACAAACCTGCAAGCAATCCACCTGATGAGGCAGCTAAAGGAGGAATTTCCCCAGGTATGGGGATACTCCAGAGGAGAGGGTGCCAACCATGGTTTTATCCACCCTACCCCTTGGGATACAGGTGAGACTTCCACTAACATCCAGAGGGTTCTAAGCCTGTATACCCTTCCTCCTGATATCCTCCCTGAACACAGTATCCCTCTCATCGTCCACCACGCCTCAGGATTGGGGGATTGGATCAGAGAGGTCGAGAGGAGAGAAGGGGTGCAGTTTAAAAGATATGGTTCGATAATCGGCTGGTGGCAGGCGGGGAAACGTGGAAAATCCGGAAGATTTATTCTTGACAATCCATAAACAGGATATTATAGACACAACCAATTTTAGACGCTCTGTTAACTAAGAATTCTTGAACATATTTTATAGGTGAAGGTGATGGAAAAGATGAATCTAACTATTGATGGTACCAGGGTTACAGTTGAGAAAGACACTACGGTTTTGCAGGCAGCACGGAGTGCCGGCATTTATATTCCAGCATTGTGTTCTCACCCTAATTTGCCATCACCAAGGGAGGTAAAACCCTTTGAAATTGTCTACAGGGGTAAAGAAGAACTAAAAAATGATAATTCTATGACTGAGTTTGAGGGTTGTCAGCTTTGTCTGGTCAAGATAGAGGGCATGGATGACCTTCCTACTTCCTGTACCACCGAGGTTGCTGAGGGTATGGTTGTTCAGACCAATACAGGAGAAATTCAGCAAAAGCGCAGGGAAAACCTAAAGGCTATTTTAAGTGAACACCCAAATGTGTGTCTTGTCTGCGATCGCAAGGAGGATTGTGATCCATTTAGGGGTGGTATACGCAAGGCTTCAGTAATAACTGGTTGTGAATTCTGCCCCAACAACGGTCGGTGTGAGTTACAGGAAGTAGCCGCATATATAGGGGTAGATGAATCACTACCTTCCTATGAATATAAAGGACTGCCGGTAGGAAAGAGTGACCCATTCTTTGAGAGAAACTACAATCTTTGCATTGCCTGTACCAGGTGTGTAAGGGCATGTCAGGACGTAAGGGGTAATAGTGCTATTGGTCTTGTTTTTCAAAATGGCAACGTGATGATTGGAAGCAAGGCACCAACATTGGAAGAATCCGAGTGCCAATTTTGTGGGGCATGTGTTGATGTTTGCCCAACAGGGGCATTAACTGAGTGGATCAATAAATGGGAGGGTGTTGCAGAGACACAAGTATTATCTACCTGTCCCTATTGCGGTGTGGGTTGCCAGCTAGAGCTTGCCCTTAAGAAAGATAGGATTATTGGAGTTAGCCCTAAAGGGGATGGCACAGTGAACCAAGGACAGGCATGTGTGAAAGGTAAGTTTGGGATAGTTGAGTATGTTCACCACCCGGACAGGCTCAAGGTTCCTCTTATCCGCAAAAACGGGAACTTTGAGGAGACAACCTGGGATGAGGCACTGGATCTGATTGCTGAGAGGATGGGTAGTTACAATGCTAATGAGGTAGCTGTAATTTCTTCGGCAAAATGTACAAATGAGGAGAACTATGTTGCCCAGAAATTTACACGGGCTGTCCTTGGTACAAACAACATTGACCACTGTGCAAGGCTGTGTCATGCATCTACAGTGGCTGGTCTGGCCCAGAGCTTTGGGGCCGGTGCAATGACAAATAGCATAGATGAAATCAGGCATGCCAAATGTATCTTAGCAATAGGCACTAATACCACAGATGCACACCCTGTAATAGGTATGGAGGTAAAGCAGGCATCTAAAAATGGGACAAAGCTTATTGTTGCAAATCCGAGGGAGATAGAGCTGGTAAACTATGCTGATCTATGGCTGCAGCAAAACCCCGGCAGTGATGTTGCCCTTCTTATGGGAATGATGAGGGTTATAGTGGACGAGGATCTCTATGACAAGGACTTTATTGAAGAGAGATGCGAGGACTTTGATGCCTTCAGGGGTTCCTTGAAAGAATTTGACCTTGAGAAGGTGGAAAAGATCACGGGGGTTCCAAAAGACAAGATAATAGAGGCAGCAAGGATATATGCTAATGATAAACCTTCCTCAATTCTTTACGCAATGGGAATTACTCAGCACACTCATGGTACTGATAATGTAATAGGCACAGCAAACCTTGCCATGCTTACAGGAAATGTTGGGAAGCCATCTACGGGTGTAAATCCCCTAAGGGGACAGAACAATGTTCAGGGTGCATGTGACATGGGCGCACTGCCCAATGTATTTACCGGTTATCAGGCAGTAGTGAATGAAGATATAAGGAAAAAATTTGAGGATGCCTGGGGCACTTACTTACCCCGTGAAACAGGGCTTACCCTGCTTGAGATGCTCGATGCAGCCCACAAAAAAGAGATAAAGGCCCTATATCTTATTGGTGAAAACCCGATATTGAGCGATCCTGATTCAAATCATGCCAAGGAATCTTTGGAAAAACTTGATCTTTTTGTAGTCCAGGATATTTTCATGTCAGAGACCGCCCAGTTGGCTGATGTGGTTCTGCCAAGTACATCGTTTGCTGAGAAGGATGGAACATTTACAAATACTGACAGGAGGGTACAGAGGGTTAGAAAGGCTATTGAGCCTATTGGAGATGCCAAGCCTGACTGGTGGATTACATGCCAGATTGCTCAAAAGATGGGAGGTAAAGGTTTTGATTTTGAGGGCCCATCTCAGATCATGGAGGAAATTTCCAAACTAACCCCAAGCTATGGGGGAATTAGCTTTGAGAGATTGGAGAATGGTGGCATCCAATGGCCGTGCCCAGACAAGGATCATCCAGGCACACCTATATTGCATACTGAAAAATTTACCAGGGGAAAGGGCAAATTTATACCTTTAGAGTACAGGCCACCAGCAGAACTACCTGATGATGAATACCCTTTGCTTCTTACTACCGAAAGGAGCAAGTACCATTTTCATACTGGCACTATGACACGAAAGGTAAGGGGGCTAAACGTGTTGGATAGCGAGGGTATGGTGGAGATAAATCCAGAGGATGCCTTGGCCTTGGGTATTATAGATGGTGAGATGGTAAAGGTTACATCCAGGAGAGGGGCTGTCATGGCAAAGGCTAAAGTGACAGAGGTAACACCAGTAAAGGTTGTAACCATGAACTTTCACTTTGCTGAAAGCCCCACCAATCAATTAACTAATCCAGCCCTTGACCCTGTGGCCAAGATACCCGAGTTTAAGGTTTGTGCAGTTAGGTTAGAAAAGATTCAGAAATAGTTATTTGGAGGTGAAAATTGCATAAGATATTAGTAAAGAAAGAGTTAGTACCAAATATGCATCTGGTCAAATTTTCGGCACCGGCTATAGCTAAGAAGGCTCAGCCAGGTCAGTTTATTATTATTACTATTGATGAGAAAGGGGAAAGGATTCCGCTAACGATCGCTGATTGGGACCAGAAAGAGGGCTCTATCACCATCGTATTCATGGAGGTAGGAACCACAACCCAGCGCTTTGCCTTATTCAATGCTGGAGATTCCATTGACAGCCTTGTTGGGCCCTTGGGCATACCGGCACATATTGAAAAAGTTGGCACTGTGGTGTGTGTTGGTGGTTGTTATGGTATAGCAGCTATGATGCCAATTGCCCGGGCCATGAAGGAGGCAGGGAACAAGGTTATCTCAGTTATCGAGGCAAGGAGCAAGTATCTCCTGTTCTGGGAAGATGAATTGAATAAGGTGAGTGATCAGTTGATAGTATCTACTGGTGATGGTTCTTATGCCCCTCAAGGATGGATCCCTGATCAGCTAAAGCAGATATTTGAGGGGGGAGAGAAGGCCGATCTTATTTTTGCCATTGGTTGTACTTATATGATGAAGCTC
>JAUWZC010000047.1 GCA_030615565.1 Desulfobacteraceae bacterium
TTACGGGCGGTTCTGGCATCGATTTCCGCGGGCTCCGCGGCGCCCGATGCCGTAATACTGAAACTATTAAAAGCACTGAATGCGAGTATTGTGTCAGGCACGGCCACGCCTGATACAATATCGCTTGAAATTCTGCGGGCATTGGATGCGAGCATCCAGGCAGGCACGGCCACGCCAGACGATGTGGCCCTGCTTATTATCAAGGCGCTGAGTGCGAATATTGCTGGTGCCTCGGCCACGCCGGACGATGTGGCCTTGCTTATTATCAAGGCATTGAGCGCAAGCGTGCAGGCAGGCAGCGCCGCAGCAGATGATATTACACTCAAATTACTTAGGGCACTCACCGCGAGCATTACGGGGGCATCCGATACGAGCGCGGCAACGCTGGCTGTGCTCAGGGCGGTGAGCGCGACGATAAGCGCACAGTCACAGACTCCCGATGACGTGGATTTGCTTATCTCGGGCATACTTGCGTTTTCTGCGGCCATCAGTGCGGCGAGTGCATCACCCGATACAGTAATGCTTGCGGTATTACGGGAGATCTCATCGGCGGTCGCCGCGGAAAGCACGACCACGGATGAGGCGGATCTGGCTATATTAAGGGAGCTCTCATCGAGCATCGCAGCGGGCACGGCCACGCCCGATGATGTGGCCCTTTTCCTGCTCAGGGCGCTTACGGCGAGCATACAGCCCGGCACTGATACGGCAACGATCGCCCTGGGGATTCTCAGAGAGATCACCGCGGCGATCGCTGCAGGGAGCACCACACAGAATTCGATCCTCTCTGTTATACGGCAGGTATCGGCTACTGTGAGCCCCGGGACCCTTACGAGCGCCATAACGCTTATTATTTTAGGCATGGGCGTGATTACAGATGCGACCATAGAGTCTTTGACAGCAAAAAGAACCATTTCATCGCTCACAACGGAAAGGGAATTGGAATCCTTAACGCCGGAGCGAACCATCGAGAAAATATAGGAGGAAAAAATGGGATCATTAGCTGATTTTTCGGAAATCGAATTGCTCGACCATGTTTGCAACGCGGCCTATACGCCACCTGCTACGGTATATTTAGGGCTCAGCACGGCGGATCCGCTGGACGATAAAAGCGGCCTGGCAGAGCCCAGCGGAAACGGCTATGTCAGGAAGGCCATCACATTTGGGGCGGCTGCGAGCAGGCAGGTGGCCCAGAGCGGAATAGTGACATTCGATCAGGCCTCCGGCTCCTGGGGCACCATCACCCACTGGGCGCTCTTTGATGCGGAGTCCGCCGGGGATATGCTGGCACACGGCGCCCTGGCTGCAGAAAAGGAAGTGGTTTCAGGCAACACGCCATCGGTTGCGAGCGCCGAGGTCACGGTATCCTTTAACGCAGGTTACGTATCTGATTATCTGGCCAACAAGTTGCTTGATCTAATGTTTCGAAATCAGGCCTATAGCGCGCCTGATACATATTGTGCATTACCTACTGCGACTGTTGCAGACGATGACACCGGATCGACCATCACAGAGCATAGTGGTGATGCCTACGCTCGAAAGCAGGTCAATATCAATGGCGGAGCATCACCCACATGGGATCTGGCAGCATCCAGCATTGTGGATAATACCCATAATGTGGACTTTGTCCAGGCAACCGGGAGCTGGGGCACTATCGTGGCCCTTGCCATCGTGGATGCGGCGACCCTTGGAAATCTACTTTTTTATGATAACGGCGTGGCCGATCAGGCCGTGGGTAACGGCGATACAGTGCGGTTCCCGGCAGGAGACCTTGATATCTCAATGAGCTAATCTAAAGGTAAATAATGATCACTGAAATTGTATATCTCAATCTTGATAACACGATCGATTTACTCCTAAAGGCCGATGGAAGCGCGCAGGATCTCTTAACAGTAACCCGGATGACACTCGAGCTAGATTCCACCACTATTGACTCCGACAACTCGCCCGATGCCTTTGACTGGGATACGGGAGTTACAGGCAAGCTTGTGCTAGCCTTAGGCGGAGAATCAATCACAAAGGGTGAATACATTACTAAGCTTACGATCTACGACCCTGATAACGAAAATGGCGTCTTCTGGGGTTATATAAAGCTCGTGGTAAAATAGATGAACATAAAGATACTCTGAGCGGTGATATAAAAGAAATTAAGGAGCAAGCGGGAAAGAGAATCCCTTCCCCGCCGACCCGCATTAGCAGATGCGGACCATCCCCCGATAAAATCGGGGAACTGCTCCTTGACCCGAGTGGATCAAGGATAGCATCGCAGAAACGGCGGTCGATGTAAAGGAGGAAGGGATTATGAATAGCCCGCTAAGTTATGTAGGAGGCAAATCACGCCTTGCAAAGCAGATAATAGAGCGATTTCCAGTACACACCTGCTATTGTGAGATATTCGCCGGGGCAGCCTGGGTTTTGTTTAAAAAAGAGCCTTCCAAAGTTGAGGTAATCAACGATAAGGACGAGGAGTTGGTGAATTTATATAGGATTGTACAGCAGCATTTCGAGCAGTTTGTGAAACAATTTAAATATATGGTGATCTCTAGGAAGATCTTTGAGATCCTGAAGCGTCAGGATCCTTTCACATTAACCGATATCCACCGGGCTGTAAAATATTTCTACCTGCTTAAAACAAGCTTTAGCGCGAGAATGGTGAAACCAGGTTTTGGCTATGGCACGGACAGACCTTCAGGGCTTAACCTTTCAACACTGGAAGAGACGATCCTTCAGATGCATTGGCGCCTGGCCAGGGTGACTGTAGAGAATCTTGACTGGCAGGATTGCCTGAGACGATATGACCGGACTCACACTTTCTTTTATCTGGATCCACCATATTACGGGACCAAGGATTATAGACATAACTTTAACGAGGAAGATTTTGCCTCCCTGGCGGCCGTTTTGGGCCATATAAAGGGCAAATTCCTGCTCTCCCTGGGTAATCATCCTGCAATGAAAAAACTCTTTAAATCCTTTAAAATTGAGGTCCTAAAAACAAAATACAGCACGGCCAGGAAAGAGGAATACAGAGGAAAAATCAGACAAGAACTCCTTGTGAGTAATTTTTAATTATGATTTACATGGCCGTAAATGGCCATTTAACTCGATTTTAATTGAGGTTAAAATCGAGCAATTGCTCTTCAGTTTACGGGAGGAAATTAGCCCATCCCGACCAGCCTGACCGAGCCGTCTAACTCGGACAGGATTTTTTTACCCTTTTCAACCTTGCCTCACTTATTTCTCATTTCACGTGCAAAAATTTCTCATTTCATTTGCAAAACTACAGTTCTGTCCGATTTTATTACAGAATACAAATGAGACTGTCGAAAAACACTAAACTTGTGATCTTTAGCATTGTAAGTTATTGATTTTATTGGACCCAGATTTATGAATAACCCCAAGATTGGACTTTTTCGAATCTATTATGGGCTCCCCGCAATCAAAATAGCGATAGGCAGTTTCACTGCGAGGACTTTTGGGCCTTTTCCAGGATTTCTCTGATAAAGGGGAGAAGATAGACTTCCTCTATTTGGAAGGAAGACAATGCCCGGGCTAGGATTTCTATTTGGACTTCTATTGGCACAGAAGGATCTATAAAAATCTTATAGACCCCCTTGACTTTACAGAGACCTCCCTCAATGGAAAAATCTGCCCCGCCCAATTTCTCATTGACAATCTCAATGCCCAATCTAAAAGCAAGATCTTCAAGATATTCTAAAACCTTATTTTTCTGCATACTGATCAACCCTTAGCGGTAATGTCTCTCATTTTATCCATTGATCGCAGTAAGGCGTCCGCAAGAGATGGTCTGTGGGCATTAGGCATAGCTGCTGTGCCAGCTCTCTCTTCCCATCATTTCAAATACGGATCGCTTTAGGGGTACAGACTTTGACACATTGAGGGTTTCCCGCACATAGATCACAATGGTAAGCATTTTCACCAAAAACCGTTAAGGCATCGAAGGGACAGTGTTCTGCCCTTATTCTATCCCAGATAAATTTCTTTTTCTCCAATCCCTCTATCACCTCTTCCCCATTGAGGCACTTCATCTCTTTACACTGATGGCAAAGAACGGGCAGATTCAGACTGGTGTCCAGGTCATCTTTTTGGATCCGAATGGCCGATTTTTCTGTATTCATCATTCCCAAATGGAAGAGGGAGCAGACCATTTCACAGAGATGGCAGCCACTACACTTTTTTTCGTCAACCTTGATTCTCATCCACCAATTCCAAGTCTCTTCAGGGTATTCTTTTTTGGAACACCATTTTCGTCCCAGCCATGAAGCCGATAATATTTATCCAATATTTTGTTAAACTCCTTCTGCAAGATAACTTGCCCTTGGGCAGGTCCTTCTGAGATTGGTTCGTTGAAGTACCTTTTGGGAAGGGTGTCATCTTGACGTGAGAACCCATCTTTGATCAACATCATTCTTTCCAAAGTATAAATCCTTTCTCCAATGGTCCTTAAATCTTTTGGGGTAAAGCTGAGACCGGTAGAGAGGGCAATCAGCTTAGAAAATTGCTGATATTGGGGAGCGTGGGGACTTGAAAAAACTGTGAGGAAACGGCAGAAACCCAAGGCGTCACAGACCGCATTTAAGAGCTCATGCCACCAGACCATCCTTCCCTTGCCAGAGTAAGAGGAAAATCGATTGCTGACCGGACCGCCGTAAATCTTTTTCAGAACTTCCTCGGGAAGCTCCAGGACATCCAGGGAAGGACGGCTTCTCATGTGGCAAGCCCCCCGAGTGGAGGTGGCCATGCCCAGGGCGAAACTCTTGGGTAGTCTTTCGTCGGTCATCTCGATGGGTAAATTTTTGATTTCGAGGAGATAATCTTGAGAGGCTTGTCCAAAAACCTCCTTGGCAAAAGGACCTTCAGCCAAGATATTTCCAAAACCTTTTCTCTGTGCAATCTGGTGGATAAGTTCAAGGATGGACGCTCCATCTCCCCAGTCCAATGGGACCTTCGTTCTTTCCTGATCGATGATTCCTCGTTGGAATAGTTCCATTGCCCAGGCGATATAGGACCCTGTTGAGATGGTGTCAAGGCCATAGAGATTGCAAAGTTCAGTAGCATAAATGATATTCTCAAGATCAAGATTTCCTAATTTAGTCCCTAGCGAACCAATGGAGGCATATTCTGGTCCTTCCCCCTTCGTCCCTTTATACCTTCCTTCTTCGATAGAAAATCGATGGCGACAATGGGCAGGGCAACCAAAGCAGGAAAGCATTCCTGTGGAATAAGGTTCCAATGCCTTGGCCTCTAGATAGTGTCCTTGATCACCTACTGTAGTATATTGATTATTACGAACGCTCAGAAAACCCATGGCATTGGCGTACTGAAAGAGGAGAGGGGTGCCATATTTTCCAAGGGCTTGAACCCATTTTGTCTCCATCAGTTTTTTCATATTTGTAAAATAGTACTTCAAATACTTTTTTGGATCTGAGATCTTGATATCCAGACTTCCCCTGACAGCCACTGCCTTCAGATTCTTAGAACCCATGACAGCACCCATCCCAGTCCTTCCAGCAGAGTTTTTCATACCAGAACGAATGGCGGAGTATCTGACCAGGTTTTCTCCAGCTGGCCCAATACAGGCGACCTGGACCTTTTCATCCCCCAGCTCGAGGCGAATTTTTTTCTGTGTTTTAACCGTATCAAGGCCTTTTAGCTTTTGGCCATCGCGAATCTCTATCTCGCCATTTTTGATAAAAAGATATACCGGCCTTTTACTCTTGCCTGTAATCACCAAGTGACTCAGTCCTGCTTTGATCAGTTCGGCCCCGAAATCACCACCCATATTGGAGTCTCCAAGATGACCCGATTCTGGAGATTTCGATGTGATATTGATCCGGGAGCCGAAACCGAGAGTCCCTGTGAGGAGGCCGGCCCCGTAAATGAGGGGGTTCTCTGGGGAAAATGGATCCAAGCTAGAGGAGTAGAATTTGGACAGGAGATACATATTAACCCCCCTTCCACCTAAAAACTTTCTCCTAAGATCTAAAGAGATAGGGGCAATCTCAATCGAACCATTGTGCAGATGAATGAAGGCAATCTTTCTATCTAGCACCATCTCAGCTCAATATATGATTTGAATCCATTATAAAAGAATTGATTTCATAAAGCTTCAATTCAGCTTAATAAAGTTCCCTGAAGACAGCATAGGATAAATGCATTTGTGAGTCAATTATGATCATTCGCAAGATGTCTTGGTCAAATCTCTATAAATCCTAGAAAATGAGAGTGGTGAATTTATGGAACTCTTTACCGCCGCCCTTTAATGCCCCACCCGGGAGGGTGGGGATGGAGGCGGCTAATGAATTATTTCCTTTTTTCAAGCCCCGCCCGGAAGGGCGGGGTCGTTGACTCTGGTTCCTTAATGTTTTTCAGGCGGGAAAAGAAGTAACATTAAAAATTAGCGAAATTCGAGACATACAATATATAGAAAAGTAACCTCAGATAAAATGGCGATGGGGCACTGACAAGATTGATATTTATTAAATCAAGAACTACAAAGAAATATTTACTATTGAAAATGAGTCAAGAGCAAATCTGAGCCCTTGTCACGGAACTAATGCTTCTTGCCTGTCTATTATATATATACAAAAATATTCAGCTATATTAAGATAAAAAAACACAAAGATAAAAAACGTCTATAGGATAGGTGTAAGCCAGAAAAGCGAGCCTAACCTTTTCCGTGGATCAATGTAGGGTGAAAGTAAGAGAGGAGGTGTATAGTGGTTAAAGAAATTTTGATAGATAGAGCTCTAAATGAAAAGTTGCAAAAGAAACATTCAGATTTCAAGGTTGAGCTTATCGGCTTCGATTTTGGCCCCAATAAAATCCAAATACAAGCAACGATTGTCAAAGAACTCCTTGAGATAGATGAAGAAGAGGCGACAAAAGCCTTTGAGGGGCTATGCCGATCTTTCAGTGAAGTCTGTTTCGAGCATCATATCAAATTTGATCCCGTTGATCTTTTCATACTCGTGGATGATGAATTAAGAAGAGGGACAAGCACGAAATTTCGAGATGTAGATGATGACAGTCTTTTTGCCGAAATCTTAATTCCTACCAAGGATTTTAAAGTACATGAGTATTGGAAGTATACCTTTTTGCATGAATTAGGTCATTCATGGTTTTCTATTGAGTTTTCCCCCAAGGACATGGAATTTGGTCATGAAGATCTATTTATAGACTTAGTTGTAATCTGTACTTTTAGAAAAATTCTCCCCCCACATAAGCGAGTATACCAGGAAGTAAGAAAACATAGAACATATTTTCTGACCCAACAAAGCAAAAGATTTATAGGAAAAGAGCTATATAAGCAGATATTACACGACCCAGAGGCATACTTAAGAGATTTGCAGCAAAAAATATACTCAGCAAAAACATATTAGGAGAAGAACATTATTAGATTGTAGCTTTTTATGATAAAGGGGATAAAGCATTTTTATTAACAGGTCCAGGTGGAACTATCGAAAGAATATCGAAATCCGAAGCTGTCTCAATGGCTGAAAAAGCAAGACAAGCATCAAAGGACAGAGTAGGAAGACTTATCGAAGGACTTATCCATGGTTTACCGTAAAAATAGCAGTAACATTAAATCGCAACGTGTTTCAGTATTCATAATAGAAGTAGAAACTTATGCTGGATGGTGTGACTTTTTTCTAGATAATATATCCTTGACAGAGCATATAGCGAAATATAAGGATACGTGGGCTGAAACTTGGATTAAGTAGAATCTTTCCCTATCAGTAACCATATGGGAAGAGAAGGAGAATTTAATGGAAGAAGATCAAAGGTCATTACAGATTACTGGCGCTTTCATCAGATTTTTAGAAAAAGATGAAAAATCAGTGATTGAAAGGTTTACCCGCAAAGAATTAGAAGCAAATTTATCTAAACATGAGACGGAAAAAGGCCATCCTATCTACCAGGCCATAGAAAAGAGAATTGCAGGATTGAGAGAAATAGAGCGATACAAAAGAGAAACAGAACAAAAATGGGAAAATAGAATAATTGGGTTTATCTCAGGCCTAATTGTAGCTCTCATAATAGTCTTATTGAGAAGATATCTCTTTTCCTTCTAACAAAAGAAGGGTGCTTAGTAATGAAGTCTTTGTACAAATAATATGTAATGACCAGAACTTAGACTGCCGAACATTGATTGGATTAATGATTACAGTCGTCCGGTACCAGGACTTGTTTTCTAATAAAATTAATTTTGTAATACTTATTAGTGTAACTTCAATAGCGGCTTACAAGATAATCAAAAACCAAAAGAAGCCCTTATGGATAGTGGAGAAATCTATGGGGGCTTTTCTTTTCTATTCCTGCCCTTACAAGCTGTAACCTTTGTAAATCCTTGACTGAAAAATGGGTTTATCGTAATTTATGTTATCTAAGGCAATAAGGGAGGTTTTGGTAAAAACATAATCTTGAGTCATAAATGCATATTAATTTTGATGAGAAGGTATTTTCAGGAAAAGTCCGTCATCAAAGATGGTAAAAGTGAGGACAACAGAATCAGGAAACAAGTAATGCGAGAAATGAAGCAATGATTTCCTCTGCTTTGCTAGAGTACAAATTCAACAAGCCCATGTACCAGGGATATGGTGAAACTGAGACCCGCGGCGGTGTATCTATGTGCCCTGCGGATATCGAAAATCCGCCAAAAAGTGTGGGTAAAATTGTTGCAAGTAAAAGGATTAAAATCGTTGACCCAGTTACTCTGAAATCTGTAAAGATGGGGGAGCCTGGAGAACTACTTGTTTCTTCTGATTACATGGTTACTGCTTATATAAACAAACCGGAAGAAACGGCTGAGTCCTTTATAGAGCTGGAAGGCCAGAAATGGTATAGGACGGCTGACATTATGTCTATGGATGAAGAGGGAAACCTCTATTTTATAGACAGAACCGTAGATACCATAAAACATAAAGGCTACAGGGTATCATCCAGTGAGATAGAAGCGGTATTACAGGAACATCCAGCGATCATGGGCTCTTGTGTTGTTGGTGTGGAAGATCCAAAGGTAGGGGAAAGGATCAAGGCCTTTGTGGTTCTTAAGGAAGATATTAAGGGTATCACTGGCTATGATCTCATTAGATGGTGCAGAGAAAGGCTTGTTTCCTATAAGATTCCGCAATACATTGAATTCAGGGACATGTTGCTCAAGTCGAAAGTTGGCAAATTATTAAGGCGTGAGATCCGGAGTGAGGAAAAGAGAAGAGTAGAGACAACTAAGCTGAGTTATATTTAAGGCCTGCCCTGGCGCGAACTTTCTTGAATATTATATGATCGTTTTATTAGTTTTCAGACAAATTCTAACTGCTGGTGCAGTGCTAGCCAGGTCTGGGCCAGGGGCATAAGCAAAAAAAGATACCCATGCCCAAAGAACAAGTAGTTTAAATCCATTAGATTTTGAGCAATTATATGCATAGCGAGAAATTTTTACAAAGGGCATTTTGAGGCAATGTATCTATCATGATTCCTTCTCGCACATCATACTGGTTGATCCAACATGTCTGGGTTTTCTATCTCCTGGCGGCCGTGGCTGTGGGGGTGTTTCTTTTCGGGGTCATTATCCATGTGTCTGTGTGGATAAAGGGTATCAGGCGTCAAACAATACCCTTCTCGTGGCGCGGCATTTCAAACCTTTTTTTAGATGGCTTATTAGGCCGACGTATTTTCAGAGGAGATATTGCTGCAGGAACCATGCATATACTCATCATGTGGGGTTTCTTAGGCCTTTTTGTGGGTACCGTGCTCATTTCTGTGGATTATTGGCTGTATCATTTTCTTAGTGGATTTTTTTATATCTGGTACTCAACATGCCTTGAAATTTTGGGATTGATGCTGATGATTGGCCTCGTTTGGTCACTGATCCGCCGATATATCCAGCGTGTGCCTCGGCTTGAAAGGCGTATTGAGGACCTCACAGTAGTAATCTGGCTTTTCGCAGTAGTCCTTTCAGGATTTGTAGTAGAGGGACTTCGGCTTGCTAACCAAAGTCCAGAATGGGCCAAGTGGTCTTTTGCCGGTCATTGGCTGAGTTTTCTCTTCACTCAACCACAGGGTGCTCTTTCTATCTATCCTTATTTGTGGTGGGTTCATGCCCTCCTGAGCCTGGGTCTTATAGCATATATCCCTTTCTGTAAACTTTTTCATATGCTGGGTGCACCGGCCAGTATTTACCTGGAGAACCAACCTCTTCAAGCAATATTGGCCGAGAGCCGTGCCCAGGATAAAGAAGTTTTTTCTTACAGGGATATGATTTTTTTTGATGCCTGTACCAGCTGCGGCCGTTGTGTGGAGGTGTGCCCTTCAAGTGGAGCAGGAGAACCCTTTTCTCCCAGAGATTTTATTGTCTGGGCCAGGGACAATCTTTTGATGAAGTATCATCCCTTAAACCACTTTAACTGGTTTGAAAATTGGATTACCCGTAGGCATACAAAAGAACAGGTATTCGAGCCTCAAAAGATCTGGCATTGCACTACCTGTAAAGCCTGTCTTGATGTATGCCCTGTATATGTAGCAACGCCAGATGCTATTCAACAGGCAAGGAGTAAGTTGGTGGAAGAGGGCACCCACATGCCCCCACTTTTAACCCAAAGTTTGAAAAATCTTTATAAATATAACAATCCATGGGAGGCCACAAAGAAAAAGCGTGCACAATGGTCAAGAGATCTGGAGATACCGGACATCAGTCAGAGTAAGGAGGCAGAGGGTCTTTGTTATTTCGTGGGATGTACAACCTCAATGGATATTCGGGCCCAGGAGCTAGCCCGCTCATTTGCCCGGATTTTGAAGTATGGCCGAGTCCCTTTTGGTACTCTTGGCAAAAGAGAGCCCTGCTGTGGAGACATCGCCCGTCGTGTAGGAGAGGACGGTCTCTTTGAGAAACAGATGGAGGACTGTATAGAATTATTTAGACGTTATGGAATCCGTGATGTGGTTACTTCATCCCCCCATTGCTTTCACACCTTTCGGAATGAATATCCGGCATTTCAGGCCTTAAAACCTCCTGAAGAACAGGTGGAGTTTCGGGTTCGGCACTATACACAGCTTCTAAGAGAGCTTGTTGCAGCAGGTTCTCTGAAACTTGGAAAGCCTCTTAATATAAAAGTGACCTATCATGATCCCTGTTATCTGGGTCGTCACAATCAGATTTATGATGTTCCACGGGAGGTCATCGCCGCTATCCCCGGGGTGCAGATGGTAGAGATGGCCCATAACAGGGCCGACAGTCTTTGCTGCGGAGGAGGGGGAGACAGGATATGGCAGGAAGATCTGGATGCAGATGTCAAGATGTCCGAAATCCGGATCAGGGAGGCAGAGGACACCGGTGCGGAGATCCTTATCACTGCCTGCCCTCTGTGCCTGATCATGCTGGAAGATGCCCGCAAAACAACTGGTCTGGAGGATTCATTGCGGGTGATGGACTTGAATGAATTGGTGGCGATGGTAATGGGTTTGGACGGTGGTGGGGAACAAGAATGAAAATTTTATATTTAATACTGGATATCGGTTGCTGGATAATGTAGACATCCAGCAACAAGGATCAAGCATTTAGAATCATATATCTTGCTTGAATTATCTGTTACATTTTAGTATTTACACAAAATGCATTATTTAGTTCCGGCTTGTCCGGGTTAGGAGGTGAGTACAATGAATATCGTGGTATGCGTAAGACAGGTACCAGAGGTTGCAGATGCTGAACTTGAGATCGATAAGGAAGGCACAGAGATTCTCAAAGAAGACCTGGTCATGGATATCAATGAATGGGACAACTATGCTGTTGAAGAGGCTGTCCGAATCAAAGAAGCCCATGGCGGAAAGGTAACCGTAGTCACCCTGGGAGACGAGGATTGTGAGGATGTTTTGAGAACGGCCCTGGCTATGGGAGCGGAAGAGGCTATCCTTATTAATGAGGAAGGATTTGAGTTATCCGACGCAGCAGGCATTGCACAGGGTCTTTACCGTGCAATCCGAGATTTGCCTTTTGACCTACTTTTAACTGGCGCCCAGTGTTCTGATGATGGCTGGGCCCAGGTGGGCCTCATCCTTGCAGAATATTTAGGTCTCCCTTATGCCTCTCTTGTAGTTGGAATTGAGATCAGTGAAGGCAAGATGATAGTACAACGGGAGTTGGAGTCCAATACCGTGGAAAAGGTGGAAATACCAATACCTGCAGCCCTTACTATTCAAACTGGCATAAATAATCCCCGTTATGTCTCTATTATGGGGATTCAAAAGGTACGCAAGACTGAGATCAAGGAAACCAATTCAGGAGAACTTGGACTGTCCGAAGAGGAAATTGGGCTAAAGGGCTCCAGCGTTGCTTCGCAAAAACTTTCTCTACCACCTGTTGGTGAAGGTGCCGAAATCCTTACAGGCAGCCTTAGTGAAATCTGTGAAAAGACGACTCAAATTATTCGAGATAAGGGGGTGATATAGATGGATGAAATTATGATACTCGCTGAACATAGAGATGGAGAGCTTCGGGATATCACCTTCGAAATGCTCACCCTGGCCAACAAACTTGGCAAAGAAAATGACCTTGCAGTTACCACTCTCTTTTTAGGGCATGAGGCATCTGATTTATCTGACAGATTGAAAGGCGCATGCGATACAATCCTTTTAATAGAGGACTCTGAACTGGCTAATTATAATGCAGATCAGTATCTTATGGCCATGGAAACGGTCATCAAAA
>JAUWZC010000259.1 GCA_030615565.1 Desulfobacteraceae bacterium
TGGCAGTATTCTACCTGCTTATTATGATCATATTCCTGCCTGATCTTGATTATGAGATCATCGGCCTCTTTATTTTTGAAACCAACGAAATTGAGCTGATAAGGATTGGTCTGACTAGAATGCCATATCTGATAAAGGTCAGGTTCAATTCCCATGCTCCAACCCAGGATCAGGGCATCAAAATCTGCCTTATCAACACGCTCCTGAATAAACACGGCCCATTCTAGGAGATCAGTGCGCACATCAATGCCGATCTGTTTCCATCCGTCCTGGGCAATGGTCAAGATGGCCTTTCTGAGATCATTGCCGCTGTTGGTGATGAGGGTAAATTGGAACCTCTTCCCATCCTTTTCCAGCCAGCCTTCCTTGTTTCGTTTCCAGCCGGCTTCTTCAAGGAGGCGCAGTGCTCCTTCGGGATCATAGGGAAAAGGCTTGATTCTGTGATCGTAATAATCGGTCTGTTTCACAAAAGGTCCGGTAATCCGTTCCCCTTGACCATAGAGGACATATTTTATGATCTTATCCACATTAATGGCCATACTCAGGGCCATTCGGACTCGATGATCATCAAAAGGCTTTCGCCGCATGTTATAGCCAATGTAGGTGTAACCAAAAGAGGGTCCTGAAAAACTCTGATACTGTGGATCTCTTTTTAGACGCTGAACCTGATGGGGTTGAACACCGTAACTGTCAACAGTGCCCGCATAAAACTCCATCTCTTGAGTGAGAAGATCAGGAATGACCCGATAGATATACCGTTTGTAATTTGGTGGACCCTCCCAATACTCATCAAATCTATCCAGGATGATGTACTGATCCGATTTCCACTCTCGAAACACAAAGGGGCCAAATCCAATGGGGTGGCGATTAAAGCTGCTCTGCCGCAAGGAAAATTTTTCTGGGTCTTTTCCAACTCTCTCGGCCTCATCTCTTAAGGCTTTATCATTGAGAAGATGCTCTGGGAGTATTCCCATTGCCCATGTACCAAGGGCTGGAGAATAGAGTCGTTTATAAACAATGCGCACGGTCAGGGGATCAACTACTTCCACTCGCTTAACTGGCTCATAATCCGCTACCCGTGGAGAAAGGTTCTTTGGATTCATGATCGCCTCATAAGTGAATTTGACATCGTGGGCATCAAAGATATGGCCATCATGAAATCTTACATTGGGGCGTAACTTAAAAACCATAATCGGATTGTGTTCAGTAGACGGGAGGATCTCTTTTGCATACTTAGCCCTTTTTGTCTCCCCAACTTCCTGATCAAATCTTAAATAAGGCTCCCCATTAAAGGAGCTAAAATATTCTGTGCCTAAGATAGTTGAAAGGATTTGAAAAAGATCTTGATCTACCTTATGTAAAAGCATTTTAATTCTGGCCGGCGCACTGACCTGAATCCTTACCTCTCTCTTTTCTTTATCTGTCTTTGGCTTTTTATCATGTCTCGTTACCAAATATTCTCTGGCTGGAATTATAGAAATCTCTCTAATATTATCCAAAGATGCCTTAGCTTCGGTGCTAATCGGCAGATCCCCTGCCTTAGCCCTCCTGAGTAGCTCAACCACTTCTTTGGCCCTTAATTTTACAAAGCCGTGTATATCAGTCCTCTCGTTTACATAAAAAAAGGCCTCTTCATATATCTGCCAAGAGGTGGCAAGGCGTCCTCTGAAATTGAGGTCTTCATCTCTATCAATGAGTCCTTCAAAAATCATAGACTCGATTTGGCTGCTGGCCGTGTCAGCCGATAAGATTGGATTCAATATGTGGGCGTCACCAATGGATGCTGCGATATATTCGTTAAGGCGTTCGGGGTTGCCCCTTGATTGCTCCTCATAGGTGGGTACCCAGAAATAGGACTGGAGCAAGAATAGAATAACCAAAATTGGGGTAAATATGAGAACCTTACGTATAGTCATGGGTTTAATTCAAGTTTAGATTATTTTAGCAGTATAGACCATAGCCATACTACTATTACCTTCTGAAATAAAAGTAGCATAAGCAATTGAGGAATTGGTGTCAATTCGTTTGATTGCCTTTCTTATTCAAAGGGCACGACGAAAAAATTGGCAGGGCAGTTTGATAGAAAACTATGAATTGGGAAAATTATTAAAAAATGAACAAAAAAGTTCAACAAGTACTATTTTGATGTAGGTGTTTTTCCTTTTTCAAACTTCTCTTTTAAGCGTTCAAATTTCTTATCCACCATCTTCTGGTGTTCTTTAATATCTTCCTCGGTCAGGTGTCTAAATCTGCCCTGAAGGCGGATGTATTTATCAATAGGAATAATTTCATCAGGGATAACTGTTTGTGTATAGATCTCAGCATCTTGCACCTCATATAAAGGGAAGATGTTGGATAACACGGCCAGGCGCATAACGTCTATAGACAAATTCTCAGGCATTCTCCAGCCTGTGGGGCATGCGGCAAGAAGATGAATAAACTTTGTTCCTTTTATTTTCCTGGCCTTTTTAAACTTGGCAATCATATCATGGGGATAGGCGGCTGTGGCAGTAGCAAGGTAAGGGATCCTGTGGGCAATCATTATCTCATCAAAATCCTTCTTTTGCTCTGATTTGGGGTTTTTAGCCGGGGTTGTTGTTGTCCAGGAGCCCTTGGGGGTAGCGCTTGAGCGCTGGATTCCAGTATTCATGTAGGCCTCGTTATCATAGCATACATAGAGAACATCATCATTTCTCTCTGCAGTGCCTGACAATGCCTGGATGCCGATATCAAAGGTGCCTCCATCACCTGCCCATCCAACAACGCAGATATCATCCATACCCTTTTTTCTGTATGCTGCCTTAACACCAGATATGGTTGCCCCAGTTGTCTCAAAGGCACAATGAAAAAGGGGGACATCCATGGTGGAGAGAGGCCAGGGGCCTGGTATGATTGTCCAGCAGCAGGCAGGCACCACAAGCACAGTCGGTTTCCCTAACCCTTTTAATGCCAGCCTCATGGAAAGAGATGCCCCGCAACCGGCACAGGCTACATTTCCAGAGGTCATGAACTCATCTT
>JAUWZC010000255.1 GCA_030615565.1 Desulfobacteraceae bacterium
TATGCCTCATCATCTGTATACTGTTTTGGAGGATGTTTCATAAAATAGGAAGAAGGAGAATATAAGATGCCTCCTTTGCCTCTTTCGAGTGCAAGTTTACAGCATCTTATTGCATCAATAACCACCCCACCGGAATTCGGAGAGTCTTCTACTGAAAGCCGCAGCTCTAAGTTCATAGGTATATCACCAAAGAGTTTGCCTTCCATCCGGATAAAACCTATCTTGTTATCTTTCTGCCATGCAACCCAATCGCTTGGCCCTATATGAATATTTTCTTTCTCCAAGCGATTTTCAAGGAGTTGAGATTGCACGGATTCAGTCTTGGACTCTTTCTTGGATACAAGGCGGCTTCTGCTTAGCATATTCAGAAAGTCTGTATTTCCTCCTGTATTAAGTTGATAGGTCCTTTCAAGCTTTACTCCTCTGGCCTTAAAAAGGTTTGCTAACACCCTGTGTACTATGGTTGCACCGAGTTGAGATTTTATATCGTCACCTATAGTTGGAATTTTCTCTTTTTCAAATCTTTCGCCCCAATCTTTATTGCTGGCAATAAATACAGGAATGTTGTTTATAAATCCTACCCCAGCCATAAGTGCGCATTGGGCATAAAATTTGGCGGCATTCTCTGATCCTACTGGGACGTAGTTTAGGAGGATCTCAGCCCCGGATTCCTTCAATATTTTAATACAATCTTCCTTGGATGGTTCTTTTTCATCAGATAAAACAAATGCATATTTATCCTCATAATCTCGCATATGTTCAGAAAAGCCATCTAATATGGCGCCCATTTCTACCTTGACACCAGTGGTGGGTATATCCTTGCAGAATACAGTGGTGCAGTTTGGCAGTTCAAATATAGCCTGAGTGACATCCTTTCCAATCTTTCTTTTGTCAATATCAAAGGCAGCTACTATTTCGATATCATAGGGTTTGTAGCCCCCAATGTCCCAGTGCATCAATCCAATCGCATCGTTGCTATTCTTTCGTTTATAATATTCTATACCTTGAAGTAGTGAGCTTGCACAGTTACCAATACCCACGATAGCGATTTTGATTTTATCCATTGATAGCCTCCTTAATCAAATAGCCCTAAAAGCTCAGATCCGGGCTCTGGAAATACTGTATAAAAACTAAACTTTTACTATTTCACTAAGGTGGTTTACCCTTTGCTAAAGGGTTTCTTTCATATATTAACAAGTAAATGATCACGTTTCAGATAACGGTTCTAAAGGATTGTAAAAAAGTTTAACAATTATCTCTAACTGAAAAGTTTATTCTTTGCAAGAATTTTATTAGTCTTATTAGGTTAAAGCTCGGGGCAGGGAGTCTATATAATCGTTTGACATTACATTTTGTAAAAATTAAATTGAGCTGAATTTTGCGTATCAATGAGGTTAGATATGGATATTACAATTGTTTTTATATATTTTTTTGGTCTTATTTTTGTTGGAAGTAGATCTTTTAAGATTGTGAAAGGGGTAGACAGTTTTTTTGTCGCTGACAGGAGAGCCACTTACCTTTTTGTTGTTGGATCGCTTTTTGCCACCATAATTGGGGGGTCTTCAACCATTGGAATGGCAGGCCTGGGTTACAGGCAAGGTTTGGTAGGATCATGGTGGCTTTTGGTGGGAGCTATTGGCCTTTTTTTTCTGGGCCTTTTTTTAGCGGAAAAGGTAAGGGGGTATTCTCTTTATACCTTACCAGAAATTCTTGAGGTCCAATATGGGCCTGAAGTAAAACTCTTTGCCTCGGGTTTGATAGTTATTGCATGGACAGGTATCATTGCAGGCCAGATAGTGGCAGCAGGAAAGATTTTAGAGGTAATTTTAAAAGCTCCTCCATCACTTTTAATGATTATAACTGCTTTTGTCTTTATCATATATACTTTATTAGGAGGACAACATTCAGTTGTTCGTACGGATACAATACAGAGCATGATCATTATTATTGCAATTCTTTCCTCGATTCCTCTTTGTCTTGGCAAAGTAGGGGGTGTTTTTTTAATGAGAGAGGCCCTTGGTGGAGACTACTTTTCCTTTCCAGTAAATCAGTATTTTTCATGGAAGTCATTGGCTACCTATCTATTTTTAGTTGGGTCAACCTATCTGGTAGGTCCTGATATATATTCAAGGCTCTTCTGTTCTAAGGACGAAAAAATCGCAAAGCGTGCTACCATAACAGTGGCCCTGGGATTAATACCTTTTGCATTTATAATAACTATGATAGGTATGGCTGCCAGGGTATTATTTCCCCAGATCAGCCCCGAGGCTTCCTTTCCAACAATGATAAACCATCTTTTCCCGATAGGATTGAATGGACTCGTTATTGCTGCACTACTTTCTGCGATGATGTCCTCAGCAGATACATGTCTTTTGACAACCAGTACGATTTTATCAGTTGATATAATAAAGCCCCTTTTAAAGCCAGTTATAGAGGATAGAAAATTGCTTTTGCTTTCCCGTATCTTTATTGTGTTGATAGGCATTTTTTCTCTCTTCATTGCGTTAACTCTGAAAGGAGTTATTTCATCTCTCCTTCTTGGCTATACGGTTTATACCTCCGGCCTCGTTTTCCCTATTCTTCTCGGTTTTTTTAGGCACAGGCTTAATCTAAACAGGGGGGGTGCGATCTTAGCCATGGTGGCTGGAGGCGGATTGGCATTGATTGGGAAACTGCTGGGATTGAGTGATTTTGGCCTCTATGGCTTTTTTCTATCAGGAATTATTCTGATAGCAGGAAGCAGATTTTTTCAATTTATGAAGATTAGATGATAGGTGCTTGTTAGATTTTTGTATCATAAATCCACAGGAAAGAGGTATCTCTGCCCTTGCTGCTTGCTATCGATATCCTTGACTTTATTGTTTGCCTGAACAGAGGAATTTCCCTTAAAAAAATATCGTTGGAATAGATTATTAAACACCGTCCATGAACCCTCTTGCCTGTCATCCTTCAAGAGCCTGTTTAATCCATTGATCTTGGCATCCATGTCATCTATGAGATGAAGGGCAAAGGCCTCTAAAAATTTTGGCCTTTTTGGAGATCCAAAGTCAAATTCACCATGATGGCTTAGGATAAGGTGCTTGAGACGAAGG
>JAUWZC010000175.1 GCA_030615565.1 Desulfobacteraceae bacterium
CTCAATCTTTTGTTCGAATTGGTCAATGAGCTTAAGATTGGTATTCTCATCAGGCTCAAGGAAGCCAATATCGAATCCTATGACCTTTGCCCCATCATCTGAGAGATAGTCAATAAGCTTGGCAATCTTGGAGCGTGGCCATGGCCATCTTCCTTCTCTATTAAGACTCTTTTCATCTATAACAGCAAGAACAACAGCATCATGAGGTTTCATAGTCCCCCTGGATTTGAATCTTAGATCAAGGGTCTTGAGCTCAACGATCTCAAGAAATGATGGTTCTATAAAGATGAAAATAAGAACAATCAACAATGTAAGATAGATTGTGACAGAGAAGGGATTTATAGAAAATAACAACTTAAATCTTTTATTCATTCACTATTCCTTACATAAAATAATATATCTTTTACTGGTTTGATTTATTAGAAAATATTTTCAATTATTATTAATTACATTAGGTTAACCATATATGGTAAATAGCCATTAAAGTCAAGAAGACAGGCAAACGAGGCAAAATTTGATTGACAAGTTTCTAAACAGATTGATAGATTGACATCATGCCGGTATTTCGGCTGATATCCATTTTTGAAAACACCTTCCGTTGGTTTGGTTTAAAATCAGCCGTTTTCTTTTAAAGCGAAAACGGCTTTTTGTGTATCGATGATATGGTTGACATCTCAAAAAGACCCCGGCCCCAGATTTTGATATTTACAGACTTAGATGGTACCCTATTAGATGATCAAACCTACGATTTCCACCCAGCACTTCCTGCCCTTAAGTCTATTCATTCATTAAAAATTCCCCTTGTTATAGTAAGCAGCAAGACCCGAGTTGAGATTGAATTTTTTAGGAAGATATTGTCTCTTGATAGCCCCTTTATAGCAGAAAACGGTGGGGGCATATATTTCCCAACTTCATTTGCATTACCGAAGGATTACTCTTACGAAAAGGTCGATGGTTTTAATGCTCTCTTTATAGGAAGGCCGATTAAGGAGGTGCTCGAGAGGAGCAGGAAACTAAAGGAGAATTTTAATTTCAAAGGTTTTTCGGAAATGTCTGTTCAAGAGATTGCTTCTTTAACTGGCCTCACGTTAGAGCATGCTGTTCTTGCATCAAAAAGAGAATTTGATGAACCCCTAATGTTAAAAGACCCTATTGATAATAAGGAAATATTTTGCAAAAAAGCAGCCAATTATGGTCTTGATTGTGTATATGGAGGGCGCTTTATTCATCTGTTTCTTGGAGGAAATAAGGGTAGGGCTGTAGAGACAGTGCTCGCTATTTATAGACAACTAAGGGGGCCAACTTTTTCTATTGCTCTTGGAGACAGCCCAAATGACATTCCCATGTTAAAGGTTGTGGACAAGGCTGTTTTAATGCGAGGTCGAGATGGCGGCTATATAAAAGGTCTGGTTCATCCAGATCTTATTATGGCAGAAGGAGGTGGCCCTGAGGTATGGAATAGGGTGGTGATAAGTATTTTAGAAGATCTTTTTGTGACATAATATGAATGTTGATAAACCAAACCTTATTGAAAAATGAAAAATAAAAGAAATGACCTTTCAGAGCGATTAGTAGATTTTGCTGCTGAAATAATTAAATTAGTTGTCAAACTCAATAGGAGTGCTGTTGGGCGTCATATTGCTGGACAATTACTCTGTTCATCAATATCAGCAGGAGCAAACTATGAGGAGGCCTGTGGTGCTGGAAGTCGTGCTGATTTTATATACAAATTACAGATAGTTTTAAAAGAGTTACGAGAAACGCTATACTGGTTGCGCTTCATTAAAAAGTCCAAACTTGTTTCAGGTACGGCTTTGGAGCTTTTTATACAATTAGCCAGGGAATTGACTAATATTATTGCGAAATCAATTGTTACAGCGAAATAAATGATTTTGCAATTTTTATTTTGATATTTCCATTTTTCATTGAGGTTTGTGACATGATTCCAACAATAAAATGGGAAGATAACTGTATCTATATTATTGATCAGCGAAAACTCCCCAGAAAAAAGGAATGGCTTGTCTGCCAGACTCTTAAGGATGTTATTACAGCAATCAGAGAAATGGCTATAAGAGGTGCTCCGGCTATTGGCGTGGCTGCGGCCATGGGTCTTGCATTAGGTTCTCAAACAATCAAGACAGAAAGTTACGAAATCTTTAGGAGAAGATTTTTGGAAATGGCCCGGCAAATGAAATTGGCTAGACCTACAGCAGCTAACATGAGATGGGCAGCTGAGAGGATGATAAGGGTTGTGGAAATGATGGATGATAACAACGTGGAGGAGATTAAAAGAGCTGTCAGAAAGGAATCCCAGAGTATATTAGATAGGGATATTGAGATAAATAAAAAGATCGGTCAAAATGGTCTAGGGTTTATTCCAGATAAAGCAACTATCCTTACCCACTGTAATGCTGGGGCCTTGGCTACAGGTGGTTATGGTACTGCCTTGGGCGTGATCAGGGCAGCTCATGAGGCTGGGAAAGATGTTCACGTGATCGTCGATGAGACACGGCCATTACTCCAGGGCATTCGCCTTACAGCATTCGAGTTAATGGAGGAGAATATCCCAGTAACAGTAATAGTTGATAGTGCTTCTGGATATCTGATGCAAAAAAAGATGATAGATTTAGTAATAACCGGGGCTGACCGGATAGCCTCAAATGGGGATACGGCTAATAAGATTGGCTCTTACCAGTTAGCTGTGCTAGCTAAAGTGAATAAGATCCCTTTTTATGTTGCAGCCCCCCTTTCAACCTTTGATCCTGATCTAAAAAACGGGGATCTGATCCCTATTGAAGAAAGAGAACCAAAAGAGGTTATTTCCTTTGCTGGTCATCTGCTTGGCCCGGAGGGTGTGGATGCCTTTAATCCTGCTTTTGATATAACCCCAGCCAAATACATTTCTGCCATAATAACAGAGAGGGGAATCCTCAAACCACCGTATAAAGGCAGTATCAGGGCTCTGTTTGGAACAGATGTGAAATAGAATGATAGTACATTTTAGCTCTTTGAAAACTATTCCTGGCCTTTATTCAAATCCACACAGGTATCCTTGATGAGACGTATGAGCATGGGGATGTCTTTTTTTACATCATGCCCTCTAACAGGGGGCCTCAGCGTGCCGCTTCAAACCATGTGCACGAGCCACTCGTCATTGTCTTCCAGGGTCTTTGTGCGTGTGTCCTTCGACTTTGCTCAGGACCATGAGCTTGTCGAATGGCACCGGTTTGAGGCGGCCTACCGACTCGTCTTTGTGAGGGCATGGTAAAAAAAGACATCCCCATGCTCATTCATCAGGTAATTTCAAAGAGCTAAAATGTTACGAATAATAAAGGTTAATTTGAGGTTTCCTGTGCCTCTTTTTCCAGGAGATGTTCCTTTCCTCTGAAGCCCTTAGTTAATATAAGATAGATAATGGCGGAGATGAGGAAGCTCGGAATGGCTCCTCCAATCTGTAAATCCCTCCCTATCTTGAACACTAATGCTCCAACGACCCAGCAGCCAATTGCTGTCCAATGGATTCCCTTTGTATACCAGTAGGCGCCCTTCGTAAACAGGTCATCAGTCAGCAGTGTTCGCTTCTTGGTAAAAAAGTAATCTGCCAACACAATCCCGAATAGGGGACAGAAGACAAAGCCGATATATTCTAAAAAATGCACATATGTCCCTGGATAGTCAACAAAGATAAGCGCGATTATGGTCCCAAGGGCACCGCCGAAAATGACTCCTTTTTTCTCTCCCAACTTCGTATAGATATTCAAGGCAGAGACGGCCGTGGAATAGATGTCCAGAAATGTGGTGGTAAAGGTCGAAAAAAGCACTATGATCATGGCCGGCACGATAAGCCCAAAGGAAACCATTAGCTCTAGCACCATCGCCTCCGGGGTATGGGAGTTGGTGGCTAATGCAGCGCTCAATCCAATAAGGTACATCCAGGAGCTAACCAAGAAATATCCAATCCACGTGCCCCAAAAACTGCCACTAACACTTTTCGCGTACCGGGAGTAGTCACAGACCAGAGGCAGCCAGGAAATAGGCATAATAATAACGTAATCGAGGCCCAGCATAAATGGAAGATCACCTGTCCCTTGTATCTGCAGCAATTTAGAGATCCCATATTCCTTGAGAACCACATAGGTCATAACAATGCATAGAATAACCAAGGCAGTTACTGCTATCCGATGCAGCCATTTCCAAAATCTGTGCCCAACAAGGGCCCATAAGGTTGTCACGACCCCAAGCAAAACAATCCAAAACTCGGGCGTATACAAGGAGGAACTCTGGGTAAATGTGGCGGCTGCTTGTCCGCCAATCCAGACCATGACAGCGGTCCACCCGATTAGCTGGAAAATATTAAGTAACGCCGGTATATAAGATCCACGCGCGCCAAAAGCCGGACGGGTGCCCACCATGGTGGGAATACCCCATTGACTTCCAATGATACCACCTAAGGCAAGGGGTGTATTTCCAATAATATGGCCTAATAGAATTACGATTAGCCCTGTAATGTATCCCATAGGCACCAGAATTCCTCCCGCCCATATTTCAGCCAAGGATACAGCTGCTCCGGCCCATAACAGAAAGAAGTCAAAACCCGTTAAGTTTCTTTGCTTTTTTGGAATTGGTTCAATGCCATTCATGGTTTGCCTCCCATTCATTTATAAAAAATACTCAAACGTCTCAAGCCCTCATCTCTCGTTTAACCTTAAGAACCTTTCTAACTACCTCATCTGGATTTTTACCAATAACCCGCACCATGGGCTCTTTGCCTACATCCCCCCTGTCGAAGATAATATCTGGGATTTTGCCTTCTTTTAGTACTTCTTGTGTGCCCCATTCCAGTGAGGAACCCTCTTGTTCTTTAATC